>DAHY01000045.1 GCA_002498605.1 Methanomassiliicoccaceae archaeon UBA404
CGACGTTTTAAACCCAGCTCACGATCCCTTTTAATGGGCGAACAACCCCACCCTTGGCAGCTGCTGCACCACCAGGATAGGGAGAGCCGACAGCGAAGTAGCAAGCCACGAGGTCGATATGGACTCTTGCTCGTGACAACTCAATTATCCCCAGGGTAATTTTTCTGACATCAATCACCCCCATTCAGGAGGTTGATTGGTTCGCTAAGCCATAGTTTCCTATCTCCGAACCCTATTGTCTGGTTCCGAGTCAAGCTAGCTTTTACCTTTACATTCTTAGATAGATTTCTGACCTACCTGAGCTAACCTTTGGGCGCCCTTGTTATCTTTTTGAGGGCGTGGCGCCCCACCCGAACTGCCCGCCTATAGCTGTTCCTCCTAAGAGGTAAGTTGTAAAAATCGACAAGGGCGGTGTTTCATCGGTGACTCGGAGAGATGCTAGCGCACCTTCCTGGGTAACGTCTCCCGCCTACTCTACACATGTCAATTCCTACAACAACTACAGGTTGCAGTGAAACTCCATGGGGTCTTCGCTTTCAGATGGAGGGATCTGGATTGTGCACCAGATAGATTGATTTCACTAGCGTCTAGGCGGGGACAGTAGAACCCTCGTTGAGCCTTCATGCGAGTAGCCAATTAAGCGACAAGGTATTACGCTACCTTAAGAGGGTCATAGTTACCCCCGCCGTTTATTGGTCCTTCGATCCGTTGAACCGGATTTTCAGATACCAACACTGGGCAGGCTTCGGCCCCTATACAAGTCCTTTCGAATTAGCAGGGACCTATGTTTTTACTAAACAGTCGGAGTTCTCTTGTCACTGCGACCAGTAGCTTTCACTACTGGCACCCTTTATCCCGAAGTTACAGGGCTAATTTGCCGAGTTCCCTCGCCTAGATTATGCTAACACGCCTTAGGCTATTCACCTAGGGACACCTGTGTCGGTTCTTGGTACGAATGAAACAGTTGTAACCATACCCTTTTCATGGGGACTAGGACTCTCCGGAAGAGAACAGGAGTTCTCCTCATCGCGCATTCACTTGCTTCTCACCATGACGGTTCTCCACAAGCTTAAACGCTTGAATACACAGACAAATGTACTCCAGATATCCTACTCCATAGGTATGGGCAAAGACTGCTTCAGTACTGGAATATTAACCAGTTTCCCATTCGATAGTTTCGATTAAGAACTACCTTAGGATCGACTAACCCTTGGCTGACAAACATTGCCAAGGAACCCTTGCCCCTGCGGCGATACGGATTCTCACCGTACTTTGCTGCTACTCTCACCAGGATTCTCGTCGGTACACGGTCCATAGGATCTTACGACCCCACTTCTGCCCATGCACCGCGCCCCCTTACCAAATTACATTTCTGTATTCTATAGTGTCGGTATTCGGTTTAGCCCCGTCCATTTTTTGGGCCCACAATCTAGACCGGTGAGCTGTTACGCTATCTTTAAAGGATGGCTGCTTCTAAGCCCACCTCCCGGTTGTTTTAGACTGCCGACGCCATTTCGTATTACACTTGACCGAAATTTAGGGACCTTAACTATAGTCTGGGTTGTTTCCCTCGCGGCCACCAAGCTTACCCCGGATGGCCTTGCTCCCGACGTCTACGACGAACACAAGTTCGGAGTTTGACAAAACGCCGAGGAATTTCTTCCCCTAAGCGTTCAATCGGTGCTCTACCTCATGTTCTGCCTCGATCGAGATCTAGCTGCGACTAGTTTCAGGGGGAACCAGCTATTCCCGGTCTTGATTGGCCTTTCACCCCTATACCCAAGTCATCCAAACGATTTGCACATCAGAACTGGTTCGGACCTCCACCTCCCCTTCGAGAGGCTTCATCCTGCTCAGGCATAGATCGACCGGCTTCGGGTATCCGCACCATTGACTCCAGGCGAGCACACCTTGCTCCTCATTAAAAATTGCGAGCAATCGGTTTCCCTCCGGCTACCTAATTTAATAGTTAACCTCGCCAATGACCAGAACTCCCTGGTCCGTTTTTCTAAACGGATAATATAACATTGGTCCACCATAATTGGTTTCTTCCCTTTGATGCCATATAAATCTATAACCGCATGGTTTCAGGTCTTTTAACCTCCCGTTAAGGGTACTTTTCAGTTTTCGCTCACGCTACTACTACACTATCGGACTAGAGACGTATTTAGGGTTGGAAGTGAATGCCTCCCATATTCATGCGCGATATCCAACGCACACTACTCAAGGACATCTAAAATCTCCATTCCGGTTTTTTCCTAAGGGGCTATCACCCTCTCTGGCACGGCTTTCCAGCCGACTTTGGATCTTCCGGACGAGGAGTAAAAGAGCCTATAACACCACACCTCCCGAATGTTTCCAAACGGGATTCGGTTTGCCCTATACCGCGTTCGATCGCCTTTACTAACGGTATCTCGATTGATTTCTTTTCCTGCGGGTACTAAGATGCTTCAATCCCCCGCGTTCCCAATCATTACTGATTATTCCGAAGAATAGGAAGTCCCATTAGGTCATCGTCGGATCATAGGCTTCATGCACCTACCCGACGCATATCGCTGCTTGACACGACCTTCTTCAGCGCTCTAGCCGAACCATCCCCCATGCGGCGTAGCATCGCCGCTGGCGTATGATCTAGCACACGTCCAGGTTGCGTATGATCGATGATCATAGGGTTGGTCCGATCTCATCCTCCATTATACGGGACCCTCACATCTCTTCCCCGAAAGAGGACCTCTCTCCGGGTGCACGTCATTTAGATTAAGCGCATTTCGTTGCCGAAACACTGCGAAATGTCCGTAAACGTAGGAAGTATATAATACCTCCCAGCACGGCCATTCATATCCCAAATCAGCGAACCGGACAATTACCGCCCAGGTTCGCCAATCGTAGGACACTCGACCCATTCGAATCGAGCAAACTCCTCTATATTCAAGGTATATTTAAGGTTTGGGAATTTATTTCACGGAATGAAGGCTATAGCCACCGTTGTAGGGTATTTTCTTCGTAATTCGGCCAAATGAGGGTTGTAAAATCTCAATACATCCTCCCTAAACGGCTTTATGCCGAGTATTTTCGACATAACAGATGTTTCTGTGACGCCGTCAACCTTCCATCCGCCCGCTCCGGGATCCGTGCTGACGATTATGGGTAAACGCAAACGCATCTTTTCCGTTTCGTCACAGATTTCCGCCAATGATTCAACTTCGGAAACATCCATGATGAATTCATCCCCTTTACGGGTTCTGTAACTGAAATCTCCGGATTCCAAATGTTCGATAAGCGTACGGCGTGATATGGGAATCCCTGAATTTGCTTCTCCCAATACCGCTCGGACATACCCTGCATCGTCCATGTTTCCCTATACTCATTATATTATAATAAGAAGAGACAGTAATACGGGTGCATGGACAGGGAAGAGAAAATCAAAGCCGCACTCGCAACACACCCATGTTATAACGAAGATGCACACCACGAATTTGCAAGAATGCACCTTCCCATTGCACCCAAATGCAATATTCAATGCAATTACTGCAACAGACGCTATGACTGTGTCAATGAATCCCGTCCCGGAGTCACAAGCAAAGTCCTTACCCCGGAACAGGCGGTTGAAAAAATAGGCATGGTTCTTGAAAAAATACCGTATCTGAAGGTTTTGGGCATCGCGGGACCGGGGGATCCTTTGGCAAACGAAGAGACTTTTGAAACTTTAAGGTTGATTAAGGAGAAATATCCCGATCTTACCGCCTGTCTCTCCACCAACGGTTTGGCCCTTCCCGAACGTGCCGAAGAACTTTACGACCTGGGAGTCAGATTCATGACCGTCACGGTCAATTCCGTTGATGCGGATGTGGGCAGTAAAGTTTACAGCACGGTTCTTTTCGGAGGCAAAAAACTCAAGAATCGGGAGGCCGCTGAACAATTGATTGCCAATCAGTTGGAAGGCATCCGTAAATGCGTCGAACTCGGCATGGTTGTGAAAATCAACATAGTCATGATTCCCGGCATTAATGACAGTCATATTCCGGATATCGTAAAAAAAGTGAAGGGATTGGGAGTCTATATCGTCAATATTCTGCCTTTGATTCCCGTGGCGGGAACGAAATTCGAAAATCTGAGGGCACCGACTCCCGAGGAACGGAAGGCTTTGATGGATCTTTGTGCGAATGATGTCAAAATGATGCGTCACTGCAAACAGTGCCGTGCCGATGCCATCGGACTTTTGGCCGATGACCGATCTTCCGAATTTATTCTCGGAGACGAATGCGGTTCGGTGTGCGGTTCGGGTACCAAAGGTCCGAATGTCACTTTCGATGAAAAACCCGATGCCGAAGAAACTCTGGTTGCCGTGGCCACGACCGACGGAACAAAGGTTGACAGCGGATTCGGAAACGCCAGAATATTCCGTATATACGCATCCGACGGCAAAACGGTCAGATTCATCAAAGACGTGATTCCCCCCGAGGGAGTTCCCGTGGCCGGAGAAGGGCACAGCAAAAGAATTCGGGATATCGTCGACATGCTGGGCGACTGTAAGGCCGTGGCAGTATCCGAAATAGGGCATATGCCGGAAAAAATGCTGCTTTCGAAAGGAATTGCCGTTGTCGTGACCGATTCGGATTCCGATATCGCCGCAATGGAAGCCGCTTCCGCCGCCCTGGAATGAAAAATTCGGTAATCCGTATTCCGGAACGGGAAATGATTTATATTTCGTGCTATATGTTAGCACGGGACACGGATAACCATGTTCGGAAAAAATGTAAGAATGGAAAGAATCGTGGATCGCCGGTCCGGGAATTGCGTAATTGTTCCCCTGGATCACGGCGTATCAATCGGTCCGACCGAGGGATTGATTGATATGAAAAACACGGTGGACTCGGTTGCCAACGGAGGTGCTACAGCCGTACTTATGCACAAAGGAATCGTTAGGCACGGTTACCGTTCGGGAGGTCACGATATAGGGCTGATACTGCATTTGTCCGCTTCCACGGACATGGGTTCAACCAACAACAGCAAAGTCCTTGTCGCAGATGTTACGGAAGCACTGAAACTCGGAGCGGATGCGGTTTCACTGCACATAAACGTCGGGGCGGAAACAGAACCCGATATGCTGAAAGATTTAGGGAAGGTATCCAGAGACTGCGATGAGTGGGGAGTGCCGCTTTTGGTGATGGCATACGCCCGGGGACCGGATATCGATGACCCTTTCGACCCTCATCTTGTCGCCCATTGCGCAAGAGTGGCAGCGGAATTGGGTGCGGATCTGATAAAATGCAACTACACCGGAGATCCCGATTCGTTCAAAGAGGTTGTAAAAGGAGCCTTGGTTCCCGTAATAATCGCCGGCGGTCCGAAGACGTCGTCCGATTTGGAAATGCTGAACATGGTAAGGGATTCTCTGGATGCCGGCGGAAGAGGGGTATCCATAGGACGCAATATATTCCAACACAAAAACGTCGAAAGTATAACACGCGCCGTTACCGACATAGTCCTCAGAGACGCCGATGTTGAAGAAGCCGCCAAAAATCTCAGGGGAATCTGACATGTCGGATAAAGAGAACCTGAACGGGCTGTTATCCGAAATGCGCAGAGTCGATGATAAAATAATGGAATTCATCGGGGAAAGACTCAGGATATCCGCAAAAATAGGCGAACTGAACAACGAATGTCCGGATTCCATGTTCTCCACCGCGGAGAGATTCAGATCTATGGGGGACATGGTGGGAATGAACGGGAAAGCGGCGGAAGAACTGTGCAGAATTCTTACGGAAGAATCCGCAATAGTCAGAACACTATCCCACGAAGATGAAAGTCCGAAACTGAAAGTGGCCGTTGTAGGGGGACAGGGACAGATGGGCAGGGCCATGGGTCGCCTCCTCAAAGATTCGGGACACGAGATAACCGTAATAGACCCCGGAGCAAAAAACAATCTTTCTCTTGCGGATACGGCGGATTCGGACGTGGTTGTGATAGCCACTCCCATTTCGGCGGTTTCGGACATACTATCGGAATTGGATGGTATTTGTCGCGAAGATGCATTGATTTTTGACATATCTTCACTTAAGTCCCCTTTTGTGAACAAACTTAAAGATTTGGCAGAACACAGAAAGGTGTGCTCCGTGCACCCTATGTTCGGCCCTGCGGTTCGTTCGATGCACGGAAGAAATCTCGTAATCTGTGACTGCGGCTCGGAAGATGCGGTAAATGCGGCAAAAACCTTTTTGGACGGCAGGGGCGCCGACATACGGATAATTCCGGTGGACGAACACGACAGGTACATGTCATACGTTCTCGGACTCAGCCATATCGTGAACATAGCATTCTTCACGGTGCTTGAGAAGAGCGGCATACCCTTCAAAGAACTGCGTTCCCTGTCTTCCACCACTTTTGACAAAATGACGGATACCATAATGTCGGTGGCATTGGAGGAACCGGAACTCTACCATGAAATACAGAATCTCAACAGAGACAGGGATGCGATGCTTTCCGAATTGAAGGATGCCATAGCTTCGGTCAGCGAAGCGGCGGCTTCGGAAGATTCTGAAAACTTTACCGAACTTATGCTCAGGGGAAGGGAATACCTGGAAGGATAATCTCCGCCCTTTTCCCTTCCTTTTTCATTTATACCGTATATGTATGCCAGAATTTTTAAATGGAAGTGACATCAAGCGTATTCATAGACATGAAAGCTCAAGAACTCAGAGAAGCGTATGTGAAATTCTTCAAAGACAGAGGACACGCGTTCATCAGATCCGCGTCCCTGGTTCCCGAAAACGACCCCACGGTACTTTTTACCACTGCCGGAATGCATCCGCTGGTACCTTATCTTCTCGGACAGAAACATCCGGAAGGAAAACGTCTGGTGGATTATCAGAAGTGTATCAGAACCGGCGATATCGATGAAGTCGGCGACGCGGGACATCTTACTTTCTTCGAAATGCTCGGAAACTGGTCTCTGGGCGATTACTTCAAGAAAGAGTCCATAACGTACAGTTACGAGTTTTTGACCGAAGTACTCAACCTCACCCACGATCAACTGGCGGTAACAGCCTTCGAAGGAATGGGAAATATTCCGAGAGACGAAGAAACCGCCGAAATCTGGAAAAATCTGGGCATGCCCGAAGACCGTGTATTCTTCTACGGATTGAAGGAAAACTGGTGGGGTCCCGCCGGAATTACAGGTCCCTGCGGTCCGGATACCGAGATATTCTTTGATGACGGACGCCCTAAATGCGGTCCGGACTGCGGACCTTCCTGCAATTGCGGAAAGTATACCGAAATTTGGAATAACGTTTTCATGGAATATTTCAAAGACGCGGAAGGTAATTTCACGCCTCTGGAGAACAAAAACGTAGATACCGGAATGGGACTCGAACGCGTTCTGAGAATAATGAACAATAAAGAAACGGTATTCGACACCGAACTGTTTGCCGGGATCATATCAAAAATCGAAGAAATCACCGGCAGGAATTATTCAGACGAACCGAGAGCATTCAGGATAATTGCCGATCACGTACGCGCCGCCACCTTCATAATGGGCGACGGGGTGCTTCCGGCCAGGATAGGCCAGGGATATATTCTCAGAAGATTGATCAGAAGAGCCAGCAGATACCTGTCCAACTTAGGCGTGGACGATATTGTCATGGCAAACATCTGTGAAGTCGTTATTTCCGACTACAGAGAATCTTATCCCGAATTGGAAAGAAACAGGGAACAGATTCTTACAAACATGGAAGCGGAGGAACGCAGATTCCATTCCACTCTCAAAAAAGGTCTGAGGAGATTCGACGAAATGATTGCCGAATCCAAAGAAGGCGAAGTGCTGGACGGTGCCCAGGTTTTCAGATTGTTCGATACTTTCGGATTCCCGGTGGAACTTACCAAAGAATTGGCGGAAGAACGCGGATTCGTTGTCGATACGGAGGATTTCGATCACCGTTTCAAAGAACACCAGGAAGCTTCGCGGGCCGGAGCCGATATGGTTTTCAAGGGCGGTCTTGCCGATGACAGCATTGAAACCACAAAACTACACACCGCGACCCACCTTCTGAATTCCGCCCTTCGGAAATTTGTGGATCCGGGAATTACTCAGAGAGGCAGTAACATTACGGCAAAAAGACTGAGATTCGATTTTAATCTGGACAGAAAGGTCACTCCCGAAGAGATAGAAAAAATCGAAGAATACATCAACGGCCTCATCAAACAGGATATACCCATTGTTTGTGAGGAGATGACATATGAAGAGGCTCAGAAGCGTGAAGCCGTCGGAGTTTTCCAGGATAAATACGGAGAAAGGGTTTTGGTTTACACCATCGGTGATGTGTCATGCGAAATCTGCGGCGGCCCCCATGTCAAAAGAACCGGGGAACTGGAAGGATTCAAAATCCAAAAAGAAGAATCCTCCGCGGCCGGAGTTAGACGCATCAAGGCTGTTGTTGGGAAGCAGTAATCTTTTCTTTTGAAAAATAGACTGCGATTACCGCCAATACCGAGAACAGAAACATCAATCCCCACGTAATCGAAAAGTTCCCTATCGCATAGGGCGCTTCTCCTATTATGTGTCCGGAAAGTGTTGTTGCCATGGACGCCCCCAGAAACACGAACAGGTTCAACGCTCCGACGGAAGTTGCCGCCAACGAAGTGGGATGCCATTCTTTCACCTGTGCGAAGGACAGCGACATGAATCCCCCGAAGAAACCGAAAAGCGCAGAAATAATTCCCCAGAATAAAACGCTTTGAACTTCCCCTATGAACAGCCACATTATCAGCCATACCGCCGCATAACCGGCCGTACCCCAAAACATCGCCGTACGTTTGGATTTGATTATTCCTCTTCCCGACAGTATTCCCGAAGCGGCTATGCTGAATATCTTTCCAATGCTCAACATGGAAACTATCCATATTGTAAGTCCCGCAAAGGAATGGAATGTGTTGAAATACACCTTGGCGTAAGTTCCCTGGAAAACCATAATCGATCCGTAAACCAGGAAATACGCAATGGCCATCGGCCAGAATTTCCTTCCGCCGGCAAAAACCGTCTTCAGTCCCAACAACATACCCATGCCGTCTTTGGTTTTGGTTTCACCCGCCGGAAGTTCTTTCAAAAGTATGAAGCAAAGGATTGCCAATATCAGAGTCACGACCATGAGGGCCATGAAGGTGTCTCTCCATCCCAATGCGTTCACTACCATTTGCAATGGAACCGTGGCCGCCAATGCACCCACGTTTCCGATTGCGATTATAATTCCGTTCAACTGAGGGAAATAATGGGGAGGAAACCATATGGAAACAACCTTCATCATCGGTATGTAAACCGCGGCCATTCCCGCGGCAATCATCACTTTGCCCATGGCGACCGCTGTGAATGTATCTCCCGTCGCAGTCATCCATGAACCGATTGCGGCAATCGAGAGGAATACAAAAGAAACTTTTCTGGGTCCGAACCTATCCACCAGCATTCCGCAGGGAATCTGCATCGCGGCATAAGTCCAGAAGTAAATTGAACTCAAATATCCGATATTACCGCCGACTTCGTCAACGATGTCCTGACCGACAACGGCCACGGAGATTCTGTGAAAATATACAAAGAAATAGGCTGCGAGAAGAATTGCAAACATTACCCATGCATACTTCAGTTTCGAATTTTTCGTCATGTCGAGTGTCCCGCCCGGTATGATTGGGGAAGGACGGAATATCACGAAGATACGCTCCTTCCCGTAGTTCGTATGCGTGTTACGTGCACGGTGTATTTAATTCAATCAGAAATACCCGGTATCGGATTACACTATATGACGTAATGCAAATCAAATGAATACTATTATCTATTGTTAAGATGATTTACGTTCACTTTAAGGATGTGATTTGTTGAGTGATAAACAACGAAAGAAGTTAACGAACGAGGTCGGAGCCCCCGTGTCCGACAATGAACATTCCCTCACTGCCGGTCCCCGCGGCCCTATAATGATGCAGGATGCCTGGCTGGTGGAAAAAATGGGTCACTTCAACCGCGAAGTGATACCTGAAAGAAGGATGCATGCCAAGGGCAGCGGAGCCTTCGGTACGTTTACCGCCACTCATGACGTTTCAAAATACACCCGGGCCAAGGTATTTGAAAAGGGAAAGAAAACCGATATCTTCATGAGATTTTCGACTGTTGCCGGAGAAAGAGGAGCGGCGGACGCCGAACGCGATATACGCGGGTTTGCAGTCAAATTCTACACCGAAGAAGGAAACTGGAATCTGGTCGGAAACAACACCCCCGTGTTCTTCCTCAGAGACCCGTTGGATTTCCCTGATCTGAATCATGCCGTCAAGAGGGATCCGCGAACGAACATGCGTTCACCGCAGAATTATTGGGATTTCTGGACCTCTCTTCCCGAGGCTTTCCACCAGATAACCATCGTCATGTCAGACCGCGGGATCCCTGCGTCGTACAGACACATGCACGGTTTCGGCAGTCACACGTTCAGTCTGTACAATGACAAGAACGAGAGAGTTTGGGTTAAGTTCCACATGAGAACAAACCAGGGAATCAAGAATCTGACCGATGAGGAAGCACAGGAAGTCGTTGCCAAGGACAGGGAAAGTCATCAGAGAGATCTTTTCGATGCGATCGAACGCGGAGATTTCCCCTCGTGGACCATGTATTTCCAGATTATGACCGAAGAACAGGCAAGAAACAGCAAAGTTAATCCCTTCGACATAACCACGGTCTGGAAGAAGAGCGAGTATCCCCTCATGGAAGTGGGAAAACTTGAATTGAACCGCAACCCGGACAACTATTTCTTGGATGTGGAACAGTCCGCTTTCAATCCCGCGCACGTGGTTCCGGGTATCGGGTATTCCCCGGACAAACTTCTGCAGGGGAGATTGTTCTCGTACGGAGATGCTCAAAGATACCGCCTGGGAGTAAACCATCACCTCATCCCCGTGAACCGTGCCAAAACCGAAGTGCATGCGTTCCACCGTGACGGATTGATGAGAGTTGATGATAACTACGGTTCCACCAGAGGATATCAGCCGAATTCTTACGGCGAATGGGATGATCAAAGAGAATTCCGCGAACCCCCGATGGGGCTGGATGGCAACATGGACCACTTCGACCCAAAGGATTTCCCTGAGGACGATTGTTTCAAACAGGGCGGAGATCTCTGGAGATTGCTGAAGGAAGACAAGAAGGCACTTCTGATAAAGAACACCGGAGCGGACATGGCCTGTGTTACGGATAATGTAAGATACAGACACGCCGCCCATTGCTTCCTTGCGGATCCGGAGTACGGAGAACGCATAGCGAAAGTACTTGAACTCGATTTTGCAAAGGTGAAGGAACTTTCGAAACTGAGCCACGCGGAACTTAAGAAGGCCACGGCCTCGGTGTAAACACATTCTGCCGGTATGCAACCGCATTCCGGCGAACATTTTTTTATAAAAAAGAGGGGCTTTCGCCCCGGTTTTTAAAGTTTATTACTCCACATATCTGACGCCGCCGAACATACTCACTGCCGTCAAAATTACTGCCGACAGCACAGCGTAGTCTGCATTGAGCACACCTGCACCGAATACGACCTCTGCGGCGAACTTGATAATGAACAGTATAATGATGAAGAATATTATCGCCAGAACTATCATTACCAGTATAGACAGAAGTGTGTACAGAATGTCTGTTAATGTCTTTTTAACACCCACCGATTTCACCTCCCGTGAAAATATTAAACGTCCTGTATTAAAAGCAAACGAATAATGTGAACAATCAATCGGATGTATTTTGACAGACCGTCTGTTGTTCAGAATTTGATTTATGTGTCGCGAACAACACACAAAATCGATATTATCAAAGTTGTGCAATTGTCAAAAAGTACCGAATGTTTTGATGAGAGTGTGTTTTACGGAACATTTCCGAAAAAACAGAATGCGAACCGTTTTTGATACAATCGCTGTTTCTAAAAGAGGGGAGGAGTGGACTGGGCGAGATTTGAACTCGCGACTTCTTGCTTGCAAAGCAAGCGATCTGCCGAACTGATCTACCAGCCCAATAAAGAACGCTATCTTGCTGAATGTTATATATCTTTCGTCTTGCATCAACGTATAAAGATTTGAGTCCAAAATATTGAAGGTGAAGAGGGGCGGCAATGGGCATAGGAATTTCCTGGGGGGCCATTTCGGTGATTAACGCGATGCCTTGCGGAATAGGCGCGGTCATAGGCACCGAACTCACAACCCGTTCCGAATTTATTCCCGAAAGAGGAACTGAAAAAACAGTGCATATAACAAACGACCCTTCCGAGCCCACACTTCTTGCGGAACTTTGTGTGTCGGCGGCCTATACCGAAGCAAATGTCGACGAACCCGAAATGTGGTATCTCAAAACGACATCGGAAATACCCACTTCCCGGGGATTGAAAAGTTCGAGTTCCGCCGCGAATTCCATATTGTCCGCCGTATTCGGTGAACTCGGGTATTCCGTCGACTCTTTGAAAATGATAAGACTCGGCGTGAACTGCGCCAAACGGGCGGGAGTTACCAGAACGGGATCTTTCGATGATGCCTGCGGATGCCATTTCGGGGGATTCACCATTACAAACAATATCGATAATGAAGTAATCCTCATGGAAGATTTTCCCGTTTACGATGTGATTCTTCACATACCCGACATCAAAATTCGTAAAAGCAATCTTGACATGAATTCTCTGACCGCTGTTTGCGAAAAACAAAAAAAGATAATAAAACAGTCAAAAACCGATCCGTTAGGGGCTCTGACCGAAAACGGACGTTTGATTGCCGAGGCTTCGGGTCTCGATAATTCTGTGGCGGAATACGTGTTGACCGAAGGAGCGTTGGCCGCGGGTATAACGGGATCCGGCCCGGCAACCGCAATAGTGGTGGAGAACGGTAAAGCGAAACGGTTCGCCGAAAGCATCGGATTGAAGAATACTATTTTTACAAAAACACGCAATCTCATGAAATAAATACAGATGATAGGAAACGGGATATTATGTATCAAATGGGAGAGAAAATAAAATTTGCGCTGTACGGCAGCAGTCACGGACCTTACGTAGGCTGTATATTGGAAGGATTGCCGGCAGGTATGAAAGTCAATCTCGAATCCGTGTCAAAATATATTTCTTTGAGAAAACCTCAGTCCGGAATAGGCACCGGGCGAAAAGAGGATGATATACCCGAGTTCGTATCCGGTTTGCATAACGGAATCACCGACGGAAATCCTATTGATATAAGGATTGCAAACAAAAATATCCGCAGTTCGGATTATTCCGAATACAATTACAAACCCCGCCCGGGCCATGCGGATCTGCCCGCCGTCGCAAAAGGCATAGATGTAGTCGGCGGCGGCCCTTTTTCGGGACGGCTTACTGCGGCTGTTGTTGCCGGAGGAAGCGTGGCCAGACAATTTGTGAAACAGAAGAATATTGAAATTTCCGCTTTCACCAGATCCATCGGTTCTGTGAAAGATGTCAAAGAACGTACCTTCCGGGATTCTTTGGCTTCCGAGATATATGCCACAAGAGCCTGCAGTTCTTTTCTTGATGTGGATATGAGAGAAGAAATAGAAACGGCGGCAGAAATGGGTGACAGCGTCGGAGGCGTAACCGAATGTATAGTCACCGGACTGCCTATAGGATTCGGAGGAATCAGATTCAATGCCCTTGACTCCGAAATTGCAAGAGCGATGTTCGGTATCCCTGCCTGTAAGGGGATAGAATTCGGGAAAGGTTTTGCCCTGAGTGAGATGAAAGGTTCGGAAAGTAACGATCAATATTGTTATAAAAACGGAATTAAAACATTAACAAACAATCTCGGCGGATTGGTCGGGGGAATGAGTGACGGAGCCCCCCTGGTGTTCAGATGCGCTTTCAAACCAACGCCGTCCATATCAAGAATTCAGAGTACCGTGGATTTGAGAACCGACGAAACAACGGAAATTCAGATTTCGGGGAGACACGATCCCTGTATAGTACCGAGAGTCGCCGTTGTAGTGGAATCAATGACCGCGTTGGTTATTGCGGATCAAATCGGGAGAGGATACTGATGGAACTTGCAGAACTGAGGAAAAAAATAGCATTTACCGACGAAAAGATATTGGCACTGATTTTTGAAAGAATGCACATAGCTTCAGAAATCGGACGGGTTAAAAAAGAGTCCGATACGCCCGTATTGAACAAAGAAGTTGAAGATGCCGTGATATCCAGATACAGGAATTTCGCAAAAGAAGAGGGGATGGATTCCGACTTTGCGGAAGAACTTGCGGTATTGTTGATGACCTGGTCCAAAAAAATACAGGAATAATCACAGGTATTTTCTGTAATCGTAACGATAATCGTTGATTCTGGCCAGAACTTCTTCTGAGATTCCCTCCATGTCCCCGGAACGGAAGAACCCGGAACGTATGCTTTGGGAACCGATGGAAGACAGCAGACTTACATCACCTCTCGCAAGACCCAGAGGTTTTGACAGCGGGCCTTCGGAAACCGTGGCTGTCTGAACTTTGTCATATTTTACCGTAACTTTTTTACGATCCACGACTCCGGTCACAAACGTGAATACCTCTTCGCCCTTCCTGAAAGAAATGACTTTTAAAGATTGGATTCCGTATATAATCAGACCCGTTATGATTAATACCGTTGTTCCGGCAAACCAGATGAAAAGATTGCCCGGATCGAGACCCGATTCGACATACGCGGAATTTATCGACTCCTGAATAAGATACATTACCGTTGCAACGATTGCGGAATATGCCGCAATACGGGCAAATATCGGCACAGCCGCTTCCTTCGGTTGTAAAATTGTTTCATCGACGGATACAAAATCCGGAACAAGGATTTTCAGCATGTTGTCGATTGTTGCCTTGTCTTTCATCGGACACAGCAAAGGAGCGGCATTGGAATCTCCGCCGTCTCCCGTGACCAAACCCACCACTTCCGCATCAATCATGTACCTTCCGAAAAGTCTGGGTATCAAAGGGCTTCTCAAACGCACGGCATTGATTCTTGTAGTTTTGAATGATTTGTTATATGTTCGTATCAACCCGTGACTGATGTATATCGTATCTCCGGATTTGTAAATCTTATAGTTGTAATAATGAGCCATCATTGAGACGACGGGAATAACGTAGCTCAACAGAAACATAAGCAGTGCGATGGGACCCATTACAGAAGTATCCGGAGACACGAACATTTCCAGAATGGCTATCAGGAACATTGCGATTCCGAATATCGAAGATGCCGTGGGCTGTGAAAGAAAACTGTGGATTATGATGTCTTTGGCTGTGACATTCAATATTGACGGTGTTTCCGAATCGACGGCAACGGATTCGGTATTATGCATTTTCATCGCCAAATCTCTACGTATTTTGTCGGTCAGATATGCATCAAAAGTCAATTTCAATTCCGGCATCATGGCATTGACGCTGCTGTTGATGTTTATCATCAGTTTCGACGTGCCGGTTATACGGTTAATCACTCCCCTGTTTACGTTTGTGGAAGCTATTTTTGTATATGCTATCCGAACTTCCCTTTTGAATACCGTATCGCGGAACACCCTGACTTCGGTTTCTTTGAAGATTATAATGGTTTTTTTCCAGCGCCAATAGGATATCCATAGCGCCGAAGCCACAATAGCCAGAAATAATACGACGGATATCGGACCGGCATAATCGCTGATTCCCGTATCTTCATCCGAGATGGAAAGAAACAGAGTAAAAACTATGAAAAACGCGACGACCGCCGCAGTCAAAACTTCTTCGACAACCTTTATCGGGTGCTGTCTGAATTCTTCGCCGGGCGTTATGCCGTCCGGAGAGATTGACGGACCTCCGAGGTTTTCACCCTCTGTCATTCCCTGCTCCTGATAATATCCGTAATGTATTCGTTGAGACTGTCGGCGATTTCCGATGCGACTTCCCGATCGAGATACTGTATCGAGGCAATGCCTCCGGCGGTTGTAATGGTGACGTCGGCCAATCTGAAAAGATTGTTTATGGGTCCGAGGGTAACTTCCAGTTGATGAACCCTTTCGGTGGGCACAACGGTATGCCTTATCACGAATACACCTCTTCGGATGTCGATTCTGTCTTTACTGATACGGTATCTGTAACGTGCGAAATATACCGCCGGCCAAATCAACAGATACACTGCGACAAGAGCATAAATCGAATACAGAAGAATTGCCCAGGTTCCCGTAATACCTTCGATTGCCAGATAATAGTGGGATCCGACGGTCATTATTGCCAGTATGACAAGAAGAATCAGACTCTTCACGTACATTGAACCCATGGACCTTTTCGGCAATGTGTAGTACCCGTCGGAGGTTTTGCCGGTTTCATCAACTTTAAAGTAATCCATATTTATTCCAAATATGCGCCGTTGGCACCGTTGGTTACAAGTTTTCTGTATTTCTTCTGAACACCGGTAACTTCGCGTTCGATTCTCTTGACTTTTGCAAGACGTTCGTTTATCTCGCCGTCGGACAGTCTCACATTGAGTGACCTGGCCGGAATATCGATGTCGATTATGTCTCCGTTCCGCACCGCTGCAATAGGTCCGCCTTCATAAGCTTCGGGGGAAACATGTCCGATTGCACCGCCTCTGGAAGCTCCCGAGAATCTTCCGTCGGTGATAAGTGCCACGGAGTCTCCCAGTCCGCGTCCTATAATCAGACTGGTGGGCGAAAGCATTTCGGGCATGCCGGGCGCGCCTTTCGGCCCTTCGTATCTTATGACGACTACGTCACCGGGAACGATTGCTCCCGAAACTATTGCATCGGTTGCTTCGTCTTCACTGTCGAAGACTTTGGCGGTTCCTGAAAATTTCATCATTTCAGCGCTGACCGCCGCCTGTTTTATGACCGAGCCTTCGGGTGCCAGGTTTCCTTTTAATACTGCTATTCCGCCCTGTTTGTGGAACGGATTATCGGAAGATCTGATTATTTCTCCGTTCGATACTTCGGAAGACGCGGCAATCTCTTTGACACTTTTTCCGTTGACCGTGGGCGTGTCTTCCAGAACGTCTATGAGTCTGTTCAGTACCGCGGGTATTCCGCCGGCACTATCCAGATCGGCTATGCTGTAAGGTCCGGCCGGCCTCAGACTCGTTATATGGGGAACCTGTCTGGATATTTCATCGAAATCGTCCAAAGACACAGGTGTTCCGAAATCCTTTGATATTGCGGGTATGTGAAGCGCTGTGTTTGTGGAGCCTCCGATTGCCATGTCCACTCTTATGGCGTTTCTGAAAGAAGCTTTGTTCACAATGTCTCTGGGTTTTATGTTCTTCTTTGCGAGTTCCACGATTTTTCGTCCGGTTTCCCTGGCGATATCCAATTTTCTTTTATCGGTGGCAATGGATGTGGCACATCCGGTCAGACTCATGCCTATTGTTTCGGTAAGACATGCCATTGTGTTCGCGGTGAACAGACCTGAACAGCTTCCTCTGCCGGGACAGGCTTTGCATTCGATGTTGATTACGTGTTTTTCATCCACTTTTCCCGCAGAATATTCTCCCAGGGCTTCGAAAACGGATTGCAGATCCAAATCTTCGTTTCCGTCTTTTCCGACTTCCATGGCTCCGCCGGTCAGCATAATCGCCGGAACATTCATTCTGCCTGCGGCCATCAGCATGCCGGGAGTGACTTTATCACAATTGGTTACGCCGACCCATCCATCGAAAGCATGACCTTCCACCATTACTTCACAGCAATCCGATATGACTTCACGGGATATCAGTGAAAATCTCATGCCGTTGTGACCCATGGCTATTCCGTCGCACAATGCGGGAACTCCGAAAGTAAACGGCTTTCCGCCGGCTTCCGTGATTCCTTCCTTTACGGCTTCCGCCAATTCGTTCAAATGTATATGTCCTGGAACAACCTCATTCCAAGAATTGGCTATTCCTATGAACGGTTTTTCAAAATCTTCGTCGGTAAGTCCGTCTGCCCTCAGCAGGCTTCTTGCCGGAGCTTTTTCTATACCTTTTTTAACGGCGTCACTCCTCATTGCCACTACCTACGTGTGCAATCGAAGAATAGCGTATAAAACTAACTGAACGAAAAAGGGTGGGGTTGGGGGCATGGTTGCCCATGCCCCTTGAATTGAAATTGTTTTAACTGCTGTGAAGGCGCATTTCGATGTTCACACCGTCGGGGACATCGATCCTCATGAGCTGCCTGAGAGCACGCTCATCGGCATCAAGGTAGATGAGCCTCTTGTGGATGCGCATCTCCCAGTGATCCCATGTTTCGCTTCCCTCTCCGTCGGGGCTCTTTCTGCAGGGCACCCTGAGTTTCTTTGTGGGAAGGGGAACGGGGCCGCGTATGGGCACTCCGGTCCTCTGGGATATGGCCTTGATTTGACTGCACACGCTGTCAACCTTTATCGGGTCCGTCCCGCTTAAGGAAATCCTTGCACGTTGTGACATCTTTATCCCTTGTTTTTACCGAGAAAGGCTCAGTTAGCCTTCTCGATTTCGATACACTGGCCTGCAGCAACGGTCTGACCCATATCACGGATGGCGAACCTTCCGAGAGGCGGGTATTCCTTAGCGAGTTCGATTGCCATAGGCTTGGTGGGAACACACCTGATGACGGCGATATCGCCGGTCTTGATGTAATCGGGGTGCTCGGCCTTGACAGTACCGGATTTGGGATCGATGGTCTTGACGAGCTCGGTGATCCTGCATGCGGTCTGAGTGGTGTGGCAGTGGAATACGGGTGTGTATCCGATTGTAATCACGGAGGGGTGGTTCAACACTACAACCTGTGCCAGGAATGATTTGGCGACAGTGGGCGGGTTGTCCACGGGACCTGCGACGTCTCCTCTCTTGATGTCGTTCTTGGCTACACCGCGGACGTTGAATCCGACGTTGTCACCGGGCACTGCCTGGGGAAGAACTTCGTGGTGTGCTTCGATTGTCTTTACTTCTCCTTTAACGTGGGAAGGTTCGAACATAACCGACATGTTGGGCTTGAGTATTCCGGTTTCAACACGTCCGACAGGAACGGTTCCGATACCGGTGATGGTATAAACGTCCTGAACGGGGAGCCTGAGGGGCTTCTCGGTGTGTTTTGGGGGAACTTCAAAGTTATCGAGTGCTTCGAACAGAGTCACGCCTTTGTAGTAGGGTGTCTTGTCGGACTTGACTTTGATGTTGTCGCCCATGTATGCAGAAATCGGGATGACTGCTTTGGGAACGGCACCGACGGACTTCATGAGTTTGGTCATTGCGGCCGCGGCCTCATTGAATTTCTCTTCGCTGTAGTCGACGGCATCCATCTTGTTGATGACGACGACGATCTGTTTGATACCCAGAGTGACTGCGAGGAAAACGTGTTCCTTGGTCTGTGCCTGAGGTCCTTCGATAGCCGAACAGGTAATGATTGCCGCATCTGCCTGGGATGTACCGGTGATCATGTTCTTAACGAAGTCACGGTGACCGGGTGCATCGATAACAGTGTAGTTGTACTTGTCAGTCTCGAATTTCTTGTGGGCGATATCGATGGTAACTCCTCTTTCCCTCTCTTCCTTAAGGCCATCCATGACCCATGCGAAATAGAAAGTACCTTTACCTTTCTCCTCAGCCTCTTTTTTGTATTTCTCAACCAGGTGGGGTTCTATAGCGTTCGCCTCGAGAAGGAGTCTTCCCGTAAGGGTCGACTTTCCGTGGTCGACGTGACCTATGATGACCAGATTCATGTGCTCTTTAGCCATATTTTTTACTCCTTTTTTATATATTTTTTACTTTGATTGATTAGCCATAATATGTTTATTATTTAATGTTTACACTCCGGCGTAGTACTTGTCGTCATAAGGCTCGGGGTTAAGTCCTTTCCTTACTCTGACCTCTCCCACGATCTTTTTCTGGAGTTCGGCGGGTATTCTTTGGAATCCGGAGTTCTCCGTGGACCACAATGCACGTCCCTGTGTCGCACTGCGTATGTCGGAAGCGAATCCGAACATATCGGCGACGGGAGCTATTGCCGTAACCGAGGAATCGGCTCCGTCCTGACCCATGTCTATGACGGTACCGCGGCGCTGCGTGATCATGTTCACGGCGCCTCCCATATAATCCGGGGGTACGCTGATGTACAGTTTCTGCATGGGCTCCATCAGAACCCTTCCGGCCTGACACATGGATCCGTAAATACCGTCCCTTACGGCAGGTATTACCTGTGCGGGGCCTCTGTGAATTGTATCTTCGTGGAGTTTTGCATCTACGAGTTTAACCTTGAGTCCGGAAACTTTTTCGGCGGCCAGAGGACCTCTGACCATAGCTTCATCAAAGGATTGTTTGATAAGTTCCATGGTTTCGTGGAGGTACTGTATACCTTTTGTCATGTCCAAAAGCACATTGGTGTTCTTGAACGAAACAACGTTCTTTGCCTCGTCCTTGTCCATGCCCAGCCCGTCGAGCTGTGTGGCAAGTGCTTTGGCATCCCTGATTTTCGCATCCGGATCTATGTCTCCGGTAAGAATCGCCTGAACAACGGCTTCTTCCAAAGGTTCTACCGTGAAGAAGAATCTGTTGTGTTTGTTGGGGGATTTTCCTTCGAACTCCTTCGGGCTCGGACCTTTCACGCTTTCCCTGTATACCACAATAGGCTGGGATGAGATAATGTCGATCTTCTGCTCGTTGATGATTCTGTACTCGGTGATTTCCAGGTGAAGTTCGCCCATACCGGATATCAGATGTTCGCCGGTATCGTTGTTGATTTCAATGTTAAGTGACGGATCCGCCTTGGCTATGGACCTGAGAACTTCCACCAGTTTGGGAAGGTCTTTGGTGTTCTTCGCCTCGATGGCTTTGGTCACGACAGGCTCGGAATAGTGAGTCATTCTCTCGAAGGGCTCGGCGTCTTTGATGGACGTCAGTGTAGAACCTGCGATAGCGTCTCTGAGACCTGTGATTGCCACGATGTTTCCGGCTTCGCATTCATCGATTGCGATTCTGTCACCGCCGACCATCAGTGCGACGGTCTGCACCCTCTGAGGGTTGGGTATGCCGGAGATATAGAGTGTGTCTCCTTTCTTTACGGTACCCGAGTAAAGTCTTCCGAATGCTACTTCTCCCGCGTGAGGATCCATTATGATTTTGGTTACCATCAACGCCGCGGGACCATTGGGGTCGCAGTTCATCATAGCCTTTCCGATTTCGGAATTTTTGTCTCCCTTCCAAATCATGGGGATACGGTATTTCTGGGCGTCCACCGGGTTGGGGACGTGCCGGATGGCCATTGCGAGGGCGACTTCGTGAAGAGGTATCTTCTTGGCGAGTTCGGCCTGTCCGCCTTCGCGGCTGCAGTAATCGAAAATATCCGTGAACGTCATGTTGTATTTCTTCATGGCGGGAGCGGATATGGCCCAGTTGTTGTATGCCGATCCGAATCCGACGTTTCCGTCCTGAATACTGACCTGCCACTCTTTGTTCAAAGGCGCGGGAAGACTGGAAGCGATTTTATGATTGAATTCCGCAATGAGTTTGGAGAATTTCTCAATCATCATTTCACGGGTAACCTGCTGCTCGACAATCATTCTGTCAACCTTGTTGATGAACAGCATGGGTCTGACACGCTCTTTCAGAGCCTGTTTGATGACAGTCTCGGTCTGAGGCATTATGCCTTCCACCGCGCAACAGAGAATGAACACTCCGTCCAAAGATCTCATGGCCCTTGTGACGTCTCCTCCGAAATCGACGTGACCCGGAGTGTCTATCAGGTTAACAAGATAGTCTTTGCCATCGTAATGGTGAACCATTGACGCGCTTGCCGCGTTTATTGTGATTCCTCTTTCGGTTTCCTGTTCGTCAAAGTCCAGAACACGCTGTTCCCCGGCAAGTTCGGAAGACATCATACCGGCACCCGCTATGAGGTTGTCCGAGAATGTGGTTTTTCCGTGATCGATATGCGCTGCCGTACCGATGTTCCTGATTAAATCAGGCGTTTTCATTATCAGTGTGGCTTTACGTACGTTTTCCTCTTTCCTTCCCATTTATCTCACTCTGCCGAAAAATCACCTGGCGGCCTGTGCCACTCTTTCAATCTCTTCTTTCTTGGAAACGGAGAAGGACTGCATATCCCCTTTGGCTGCCAACATCATTTCGTCGGCAAGACACTGGGATATTGACTTCTTGCTCTTGGAAGAAATCTCCACTACACCGTTGCTCAGATTGCGCAATGCAATATCAAGTCTTCTCTGAGGTGAAATGTCTACGGCCTTGGGAACGGATATTCCTCCGTACTGAAGCCTTGTAATTTCTTCTCTGGGGGCTGCTCTCTCGATGCCCGAAACCAAAATCTGAACCGGGTTTTCTTTGGTTCTTTCGGCAACTATGTCGAAGGCTTGGGAAACGGTCTTGTAAGCCTTCATCTTTTTACCGGTGAACTTCTCGGTTCTCATAATATCGTTAATGAGCCTTTCCACGATGCTCAATTTGGATTTTCCAAACCATCTGTTTGCATGCTTTCCTCCGGAATGGGGAATGTTTGTGGGGGTAAGGTCTATGTATTTTGCCAGACCGACATCTTCCACAACGACATCGGATGAATCGTATTTTCCGAACATGAGAGGTTTGGGCATTACGGTTGCCTCTTCGGTCGTTTCGACCGTCTCTTTCATTTCAACGTTATCTTCAACTGTCATTTAAATCACCTTACAGGTTTGTCCGCTCTTCCCCTGACCATCTCGTCAAGGGAGACGTTGTTAACCTTGATTACTTTGAAACGAACACCGGGGATATCTCCGTAAGAACGACCCATCCTTCCTCCGATACCTTCGATCAGAACTTCATCATGTTCATCGATGAAGTTGATGGCACCGTCACCTACCGCAAAAGCGGTAACCTGACGTCCGTTCTTTATAAGCTGGACCTTGACACACTTTCGTATGGCGGAGTTGGGCTGCTTAGCTTCAATACCAACTTTCTCCAGCACAATGCCCTTAGCCTGAGAGGATCCCTCCAAAGGATCCGATTTCTCCCTGAGCATGAGCACTCTTTTCTTGTATCCTCTGTCGAGCCAGCGGGTTCTCTGCCTGTCAGCTCTCATTTTTCTTGCGGTGTTTAGACCATTTCCCAAACTTCTTCACCTCATTGAATTATTTAGCACGCTATGATTTGTATATTTAAAGACCGCGTATAATACGGGCCATGCGTAGAACATTGCTAACATAACCCTCTATATAAGACCTTTTACGATTGTCGGAGCCTGTCCATGTCGTGCTCTTTACAGGCATTACACGGAAAATCTCATGATCCGAAAGCCTGTCATTCGGGTCCGATTTCAATAATTAACCGTTTTTCAGAAACATCATATACAGCCATAATGTTTAAATCCTGCTCTGCCTAGACTGATTCGGAGATAACATGGGGAACGATGAAGATTATATGGCATTGCTCAACAGAGCCAAACTGAATCTTCCGGAGACTATAGAGAGCCACGAAAGGTTCGAACTTCCGGAACTGGATATCATGCAGGAAGGTAAAACCACCATCCTCAGGAATTTCATGGATATTGCCGACAGAGTCCGCAGGGAACCTCAGCATCTGCTCCACTTCCTTTTGAAAGAATTGGGTACGCCCGGCGAAATAGACAACAGAAGGGCTATTTTCAAAGCAAAGATATCTCCGTCTGTTCTTAACGAAAGACTTCAGCAGTATATTGAAACATACGTTATTTGTGCCGAATGTTCACGCCCCGATACAAAACTTGTGAAATACGACAGAACCATGGTTCTGGAATGCGAGGCCTGCGGTGCCAGCAGACCCATCTCCGTTCGTAAAACCCTCCGATCCGGTCCTGACGAACTCAGAGCCGGGGATATTATTGAAATCGTAATCAACGATGTCGGAAAGAAAGGTGACGGAATCGGCAAATACGATGATATGATTGTTATCGTCCCGGGTACCGCAAAGGGCGCACGGGCGCGCGTGAAAATCACCAATATTTCCAACAGGACTGCGTTCGGTCAAGTGACCAATGAGGCCGCAACCCGCTGAAGTTCATATGAAGTATTTTGTAGAATCCTACGGTTGCACCATGAATTACGGCGAAGGAGCACAGCTCGCCGAAAGGATGTCCGGCATGGGCTACGAAGAATCCCCGTCCGCGGAAGAAGCGGACATAGTCATACTCAACACCTGTACAGTGGTCGATACCACCGAAAAGAAAATGGTCCGAAGGATGACCGACCTGAGAAGTATGGGAAAAGAAGTCATCGTAACCGGGTGTATGGCCGAAGTTCAGCCTGGACGGATTACCGTCAGACTTCCCGATTCGCTTATCATATCTCCGCAGAACTACTCGGAATTTTCCGATAAAGTTGTTACGAAATACGGGTGCTGGCACCCGCTGGATCATAAAGACACGGGCATATCCGCGATTGTTCCGATTGCCCAGGGCTGTTTGGGAACCTGTTCGTACTGCATAACCCGGTTTGCCAGAGGCAGACTTATCAGCTATCCCGCCGAAGAACTCGTGGCGGAGTTTCGCAAAAGAATCGAAAACGGTGCGAAAGAGATACTGATTACGGCGCAGGACACTGCCTGTTACGGCAGGGATACGGGTTCCAGTCTGCCCGAATTGCTTAAAACAATGTTGGAAACTCCCGGGGATTACAGAATCAGAATAGGTATGATGAATCCCGACTGGCTCATTCCGATTGCGGATGATTTGCTTGATGTTTTCAAGGACCCCCGGGTTTACAGATTTTTACACATTCCCGTACAAAGCGGCAGTAACAGGATTCTTGAAGATATGAAGAGAATGTACACCGTTGAGGAGTTTTTTGCTTTGGTCGATCTCATAAGGGCAAGATGTCCGGATATGAGTATTTCCACGGATATGATTGCGGGATTTCCGGGTGAAACCGACGAAGACCATAGGATGAGCGTTGACTTATTGAAGAAATTAAAAGCAGATACCGTAAACATTACCCGCTTCTCTCCCCGTCCCGGTACAAAAGCCGCCAACATGAAACGCATAAACGGCAGAATCATCAAAGAACGTTCCACTGAACTGACGGATGTCAGAATCGATGTGGAAACGGAAAATAACAAAAAGATGATCGGAAAGAATCTTAGGGTTTTGGTTACCGAGGAGGGACTGCCGGGCACAGTCATTGCCAGAACGGATAATTACCGGCCTGTCGGCATAACCGAAAACATACCGCTGGGTACTTTCCTGGATGTTGAAATCACAGACTGTTCTTCTACTTATCTTATCGGAAGAACGTTAAATAATTGAAGTCGATAACCGCAACAGAAGTCCTGTAGTGTAGTGGTCAATCATGTTGGCCTTTGGAGCCAGCGACCCCGGTTCGAACCCGGGCAGGACTACCATCCTCAAATATTCGGTGTCATTTTCACAGTAACATGAAAAGACGTGCCAGTCCGTAACATACTCCGATTGATGCAAGCAAAGCGATTGTGGTTCTTCCGGCGGCTCCCAAATCTCTGAGATTCTTTTTCTTCCGACCTTCGACGGTTCTGAATATTCTGCTGTAGTTTACCGAATAACTGCCGATTGCCAACATTATTGCGACAGGTATCAGAATATAAAAAAATGGAATTATTATCAGAGTCTCCGTGTAAAAGGCTCTTAAAATCGTCGGCAGACTTATCAGGACGGCCGCGGCAATATGCAATATTCCGTTGAACAAAAATATTCTTCGCTCGTTGAAGAAAGATAATTCTTCGCGTGTCATAGAGGAAAATTCTTTAAGCGTTCCGAGGGGACGGTGTCCGAGAACTTCATGAAATCCCTCTGTTGCGATTGTGGCGGAAAAGGCTCCGAAAAGTAACATCAGAAATGATTCGGTCTTACCCAGATCTGTGATGTAAATCATACAGACGGCAGTCGCAATGAACACCGCCCATATCAACAATCCGGGTATTGCGGATTTTATTCTGACATCCATGCCGGGGCAGTGTTTTGTTAATAAATATATTCTGCGTGCATCGAATCGAAAAAATAAAATTCATTTAAGATGTTGTATTTTTTACAAAATAAAATATCCCTGTTTCGGCATGCCTTATTTTAATACCATACTTCATTAACGAATAAAAGAGGAATTAAGATGAAACAAACAATCAAAGGCAATGTCAGCTGGATCGGCTACATGGATTGGGAACTCAAAAAGTTCCACGGAGAGGAATACACCATTACCGAAGGTTCAAGTCAGAACGCATATTTGATCGAAGAAGAGAAAACTGTTCTCATAGATACGGTCTGGACTCCGCATAAAAACGAATTTGTAGATAATCTTGAAAAAGAAGTGGGATTGAAAAACATCGACTTCATTGTTATGAATCACGGGGAAGCGGATCACTCCGGCGCTCTTCCGGAACTTATGAAACATATTCCGGATACTCCGATTTACTGTACCGCAAACGCTGTCAAAAGCATCGAAGGTCAGTACGGCAAAAATAATTGGGACCTCAGGGTTGTAAAGACGGGAGATTCCGTCGATATCGGAAACGGTAAAAAACTGATATTCGTGGAAATGACAATGCTTCACTGGCCAGACAGTATGGCCACTTACATGACGGGAGATGCCATTCTGTTCTCCAATGATGCTTTCGGACAGCATTATGCCGTCGGCGGATTATTCAACGATACGGCGGATCAATGCAAACTCGAATATGAAGCCATGAAATATTATGCCAATATTCTGGCTCCGTTCTCCACATTGGTTTCAAAGAAAATTACTGAAATCAAAGCCCTCAACTTGCCGATTGACATGATAGCCACCAGCCACGGCGCCATATGGAGAGACAAACCCATGTGGATTATTGAAAAATATGCAGAATGGGCCGAAGAATACCAGGAAGATCAGCTCACCATTCTGTACGACAGCATGTGGGAAGGCACTGCGGCAATAGCCCGGGAAATATCCAGAGTGGCCGCAAGAGTGAGTCCCAACACAATGGTCCGGATGTTCAATTGTTCCAAATCGGATTTGAGCGAGATGATGACGGAAGTTTTCAAATCCAAGGCCATAGCCGTCGGATCTCCCACCATCAGCAGGGATATTATGATGGGCGTCAGCAGTACAATCAGATTCATGAAGTCTCTCAAATTCAAAAATAAGAGAGCCGCCGCATTCGGTTGTTACGGATGGAGCGGTGAAAGTGTCGATATCCTGAAAAGAGAACTCGCCGACGCAGGTTTCCAGGTTACCGATACAAACATTCGATCTATGTGGAAACCGAATGACGAGGATCTTGAATCCGCAGAGGAACTTGTCAGAGCATTGCTCGGATAAAGTCCCGACGGAAAATTCACGGATAACCCTTATGCTCCGGCATAAGCAAAATCCGTGCAATTGAAGATTAAACTTCAAAAAACCATTTATTTTTTTAAAAATTCAAAAATACGGAAACAAAAGAATCTATAACCGGGTTTTTGAAAAAAACTGAGAAATGTGATTGTGGTAAGGGACGTTCGATGCTACGTTTAGTGCATGGTAAAGCTGCCAAGGAATCGCGGGAAATCATTGATTTCCTTGCTATTTTCGTTTTGATACACACTAGTTTTGGTTGAGGGTGGGGTTAAACCCCACCCTGCTTAGGAGGTGATCCATCTGCAGGTT
>DAHY01000049.1 GCA_002498605.1 Methanomassiliicoccaceae archaeon UBA404
GGAATTCAGACATATTTTAGCGAATGCTTTGACATTTCCACATATTTTGAAGGTAAATTAGCGGTGCTGACTACTTTTTGAATGTAATAACAGGAGGTCGACACGCTCTTAATATCGCAGCAGTTGTGTGTTGCGCGGATAAGTATTTTACATAAACTTATGTCAATCAAGTGTGCAGTGCTGACTTCCGTGTGCACGATTTAAACGAGCAAAGCATCAATATCTACAATCAAATCAATATATCTTAAAGTCATCACATTCGTATGAAACTACCCGAACATTCTCATTGCAAATTCTGCGGAGATCCTATCCGGTTCAATGACGATTATTGTTCGGAAGATTGCAACCGGTTGCACAAAGACAAAGAAAAAAGAGAAAATAGGAAGCTAAACCTGACTCTCTTATTTGCAGGAATAATTATAATCGGTTTGTATGTGTTCATACAGTTTTCTTAAGTTCATCAATTGTAATTTTCGGCTCATGAACCCTAACTATACGAGCTCCGTTTTCAATTGCGATAATTGCGGCCTTCGCAGATGACTCATCACTTCTGTCGCCGTACATATCAACCAAAAACCGTTTTCTCGACGCTCCAATCAGCACGGGATATCCGTCGGAAAAGAAAGACGCGCTTTTTAGCAACTCTGAATTCTGTTTCATCGTCTTTCCAAATCCTATACCCGGGTCAAGAATTATGCATTCTTTGTCAACTCCGGCGTTCAAAGCAACTTCAACTCTTTCGTCGAAAAATCTCTTGATTTCAGAAAGAAAATCATCGCCCATCGTGACGTTATGCATTGTGTCCAAATCGCCGTGGATATGGGTAATCACAACAGGCACGCCGTTAGACGCAATAACGTCAACCATTCCGTCCCATCTCATTCCGTATACATCGTTGACGATATCCACACCCGCGTCCAACGCCGCCTGAGCCACATCCGGTTTCATTGTATCAACGGAAATCGGAATATCACAAGACGGCGCAATTGCTTCAATCAACGGAATAAGTCTGTCAATCTCCGTATCAACGGAAACGGGAGTCCATCCGGGACGGGTGGACTCCGCACCGACATCTATGATATCGGCTCCGTCGTCGATAAGTCTGAAAGCGTGCTCTATCGCTTCCTTTTCGGTAAATCCGCCGGAAAAGGAATCCGGCGTTACGTTGACAATTCCCATTACAAGAGGACGTTCGTACGTCAGATATCCGTCGCTCCATTTTGTGCGGAGTACTCCGGTCATAACAGTTTGTCAACCAATTCGATCAGGTCGACGACTTCAATTTTCTCGTCCTTTCTTCCGGCAAGCAGATTGTTGACGCAGAACGGACAGGTTGTGATAATCATGTCCATTCCTTCGGCTTCCTCCAATCTCGTGGATGCAATACCCAGTGATTCGTCCGGGAACGCGCTTCTCACGCCTCCGCCGCCTCCGCAGCAGTGGCTCTTTTCCCTTGTGTATTCCATTTCTTTGAATTCCATTCCGGGAATTTTGGCGATAATTTCTCTCGGCGCGTCGTACAGTCCGCAGTGTCTTCCCAGGTGACAGGGATCGTGATAAGTCGCTTTGATTTTGTCCATCGGTTTCAGTTTCAGGTCCTGTCTTGCCAGGTATTCCGTGATATGCAGCACTTCGAAGGGAACGTCAATGTACTTGGGATACTCGACCTTGAACATACGGTAACATCCCGCACAGGACAGCACGACGGTTTCCACGCCGAGTTCCTTGATTGCGTTGACGTTCTTTTCAAACATCGTTGTGATGTAATCCTGATCGTAACCCACTCTCTGAAGAACGGATCCGCAGCATATCTCATCCACAACGGTGAAATCAGTGTTCAATTTCTTCAGCACCGAAATGGTCGCTTCGGAAATCTCTTTCGAACGGTAAGCGGCGGTACATCCCACGTAATATCCGATTTTTGCCTTTTTCCTTTCAACGCCGACGGCTTCCTGGATACTGGCCGTTTCCCCGAAAGGATTGCCGAATTCAACGACTCTGTCGCACATCGATTCGTGTTTGTCCAGCATGTGGCCGTTCTTTACCAAATCCGCACGGGCGATTTCGATGATATCCACAACGTCGACTTTGGAAGGACATCTCCTTACGCAGTCGGCACAGGTGGTGCAGGTGTAGATACTCTTAATCACCGAAGGATCGGCTTCGATATCGCCGTTCAGCAATCCGTAAATCAACGTTATACGGCCTCTGGACGAGTCGGTGTCCCATCCCACTTCTTTGAAGGAAGGGCATACGCTCTTGCAGAATCCGCACATGGTGCAGACGTTTACGGCCTTTCTGACCTTTTCAAGGTTATCTGTTTCGAATTTGGTCATATTATTCAACTCTGGGTATTGTTACGCTCCCGTCCATGAGTATGAGGAATTCGGCGTCGGGATTCTTGCTGAGTGCGGAATCCACCGCTTCCTGCACAGTCCTGTAGGGGGTCATGTTCGCTTTGGAAATTATTTCGGGATCCAAATCGGTTACTGCGCCCACATTCGCCCAGGTCATGATTTCTGCCATCTTGGCGGCTTTGTGGTAACCGAGTTTGTATTCTTTTTTGATGTTATCAATCACTACGTTGGGGTCGGTGGAACTTGACAACTGGGTAAGGAAAGCTTCGCTTCCGAGACCTTCCCTGCATTTGGACACCATGACGATGGTTCCGCCCTGTTTCAATGCCCACTTTCCGTTGTCCAGGGCTTTCTGCGACTGGTACAGATCCACGTCCATGGGATACGGTGCCACGGATATGACAACATCCGCCTTTCCGGGTATTGCCACCGAGAACACTTCGTTTGCGTATTCCACGGCTTTGGCGAAAGCCATGTTCAGGTCTCCGGACACGGCTTTGTAGATGTTCTGGTGTCTGTCCAACACCATCTGTATGGAGAATATCTTTTTTCCTTTGACCGCGTTCAGGGCATCCATCATATCCTCGTGGACCGGGTTGCCTTCCAGCGCCAGGGACTGAGCTTCCATGCTCATAGCCAGCCTGTGGTTCGTCTCAATCGTTTTGAACGATGCGACTCCGGGAAGGAAAGATTTTCTGCCTCCGGTGTATCCGGCGAAATAATGGGGTTCAACGCTGGTGATGATTACCATGCGGTCGGAATTTACGGCTATCTTGTTCACTTCCATGGGAGTTCCGTTTTTGGACGTTCCCAGGTTAACAACTTCGGATTCCTTGGCGTTATGGACAATGATGCGGTCTTTCAGGTTCCCGTACTGAGAGCCGAAGATGAAATCGTATTCTTCCTCGGTGGGGGCCCTGTGGTTGCCGGTCGCGATAATGTATCTTGCTTTGCGCAAATCGATTTTATCGGCCAAAGCCTCCAACACTTTGGCGGTGGGGGTGGGACGGGTTCCGTCGTTCACAATGAATACTATGTCCTCGCCGCCTTCCAGGAATTCCTGCAAAGTTTCGGAACCCAAGGGGTTCTCGATGGAAGCGCCTATCACTTCACCGGGAGGGGAGCACTCAACGTCCTTGGGATAGAACGTGCCTATGAAGTTACTCTCGGGTATTTCTACGGGCTGAGAGTCCTTTCCGTACTTTACATCGATTTTCATCTCTTGCACTTATCGCGGGTATCTTATTAATAAATTTATTGTCAAAACTGTGGAAGGTATATACGGGAAAGGGCAATATTACGTCATATGGCAACCTTTCGTGAAATCGGAGAGCGCGAAATGATCCGCAGACTCCTCAGTGTCGTCAGACCCTCCGGAACGGACGGACCCGGCGACGATGCCGCCATAGTGGATACCGACGGGAAGCTTGCGATATGTTCGGACGGTCTTACGTTTGAACGTCATAAAACTCCTACCATGACTTACGAACAGTTCGGGTGGATGGCCGCCGCCGTGAATTTCAGCGATTTGGCGTCCATGGGAGCAAGACCTACAGGGATTCTTGTGTCGCTTATGCTTCCCCCCGACACGGAAGAGGAAGATATCTGCGACATCATGTGCGGTGTCGACAGGTGCGCAGAGTATTGCGATACCTATGTTATCGGAGGGGATACCAAAGAAGGATCCGGTTCCGTGGTCGGTACCGCCATAGGAAACATGGAAGACCGAAAACCCATGACGCGTTACGGCGCGAATCCCGGGGATTTGATTGCAGTTACCGGAAATTTGGGGACGGCGGCGGCAGGCTGGCACTCGATGACCAACGGACTGGAGTTGGACGACTCGGAGTACACCCTGAACGTTCCGTTGCCGAGAGTGGACGAAGGAATAGCCATGGCTTATTCAGGTGCCGTGACATCCTGCATCGATTTATCCGACGGTTTGGCGGAAGCCGCCTGGAGCGTATGCAACGCAAGCCGTGTGGGCATGGAGTTCAGAAGGGAGTTTTTGCCCCCGGGAACGGGCGTGGAAGAGGTTCACGAGTTATTGGGTATTCCGATGGACGATATGCTGCTTTATTGGGGCGGAGAGTACGAGCTGATGTTCACTTTCAAAAAGGATATGATAAAACAGCTGTACGACAATGAAGTACCGTTCACAATCGTAGGCATGGTAAATAACGAAGACAGGCCTGTGATATCGGATATGGACAAAACGGAGGTGTTGAGACACGGCATACATTAATCCTATGAGGGAAGCGGCTTACTACCATAAGGAAGACGGATACTACGTCTGCGAACTGTGCCCTCACGCCTGCAGAATAGGCGTCGGGGAATACGGAAGATGCGGTTCCAGGTACGGGGAGGAGGATAAACTGATTGCGTACACTTACGGCAGGTTATCGTCGATATGCGTGGATCCCATCGAAAAGAAACCTTTGTATCATTTTTACCCCGGAGCCAAGACCTTCTCGATCGGAAGCATAGGATGCAACATGAGATGCAGACATTGCCAGAACTATGCAATCTCTCAATATTCCACCGGAAAAAAGCGCACTACTTACGCTTCTCCGGAAAAAGCGGTGGATATGTGCAGAAGAGAAAAAATGGACATTATCTCGTTCACTTACAACGAGCCGACAATGTGGTTCGAATACATACTGGATATCATGGATGTTGACCCGGATCTGAAATGTGTTCTGGTGACGAACGGATTGATTAACGAAGAACCGTTGAGGGAACTTTGCAAAGTGACTTCCGCCATGAATATCGATGTAAAAGCCTTCACCGACGAATTTTACATGAAGATATGCGGAGCCCATCTCAACGATGTTCTGAAATCCGTGAAAGTGGTGTTCGAAGAGAAAGTCCATCTGGAACTTACGTATCTTATGATTCCCGGATGGAACGACAGTCTGGAAGAAATCAGACAGTTCGCGGAATGGGTCAGGGAAGAACTGTCTCCCGATGTGCCGATTCATTTCTCAAGATTCCATCCGGATAACGAGATGAACGACGTACAGTGGACTTCGCCGGAATCATTGGTGGCCGCAAGGGATGTGGCTATGGGTGCAGGATTGAATTACGTTTATACCGGAAACATAGTGTCCGAAGGGACGGGGGATACGTACTGTCCCGATTGCGGCGCCGTTGCCGTGAGCCGTCTGGGTTATCTGGTCGAGATTGAGGAACTTGACGGAAACAGATGTGCCGCCTGCGGACGGAAACTCAATATCATAGTATAAGGAACAAAGGATTTCCTGCTATTACGGTGATCAAAAACGATATCGTAATCGGTACAACGAACGGTATTTTCGGAGTGACCCAGATATCCGTTTCGCCGTGTTCCTTCAGTCTGCCGTAAATTTCTTCCGCATCGTTTACTGCAGACACCCTAACCAACCTGCCGTTATTGACGTCATGCATCGGCCAGACATGAGAAGTTTTTGCTTTTTCGATATTCGTAACGTATCCGGAAAACATCAACCGTCCCGTATTCCCGTTTTTTATGTTGATATACAGAAACGGAACAACCATCAGCATTGTTAATATAAGCGCATGGAACAGAATAGCCAGAGGGAATGAAAATACAAAAGAAATCAAACCGTCGGAGGGTTTAAAAATCGGAAAAATCGAAAATATCGGATATGCCGGAAAAGCGATTGTAAGGGAAATCATGCATTTTGCATCGGCACCGCCTTTGAGCAATCCCGTACAGTACATAATCAGGAATATGACACTGAATACCGGGACGGATAACGCAGTGTAAAATTCAGCATCCGAAGCAGCCAGACGGCAGGATAAGACAATGAAAACAATCAGACTCCCGATGAATACAATATTCGTTATTACGGAATAGTCCGACTTACCGAGAATTTCATACAGTATTATCACGGAGATGGCGGTAATCGGCAGGACGCTCAAAATATTCCCGTTTATCATCGAAACTAAAATGTGAACAATAACTCCGGCGGACCCGATGATGACCCAGTGTACGTTTCGTACCGTTCTGGTTTTCAGATCTTCCGCCGAAGCCGAAACCAATACAATCGATACGATTGCCGCAAGTATGATTGTAAGAAATTCCGATATGCTCACGCAGAGACCCAGTCACTGTACGTATTATAAGAAACAGCACTACGGTTATACTCTGTGCATCCTTGCACAAACGAAATAAAATAAAAAAGGGCCGTAAGGCCCAAGGTTTCAGACGTCTCTGTCTATGGCGTAGCGGGCGAGTCCGATCATAAACTCCTTTTCTTCGCTTTCGGGAAGGGAGCTTATTTTTGAAATTGCGGTCTCGACTCTGGCTTTGGCAGAGTTTATGGCATATTCGATGCTGCCGGATTCCTCAAGAATCTTAAGCACGTCGGATATTTCCTTTTCGCTGGCATCCGTTTTGCCGAGTGTGTTTTTGAACTTCTCCAAATCCGCGGGATTCTTGATGTTGTCAACGGCATGAGTGACCATCACGGTGCATTTGCCTCTGCGTATGTCGTTTCCTACGGATTTTCCGGTTTTTGACGAATCCCCGGCAATACCCAGATAATCATCGTACATCTGGAATCCGAGACCCAGATCGATGGCGTATTCGTTGATGGCTTTGACGGTTTTTTCGTCGGCACCGCCGACGATGGCGCCTCCGGCCGCGGCCGCGGCGAACAACACGGAAGTTTTCAACCTGATTGTTTCAATATAAACGTCTTCGGTAACGATTTTGCCTTCGTTGTTGATGTCCATCTGCTGTCCCCTTGCAAGGTCCCAGACCGCTTTGGTGACGTATCTCAGAACATCTCTCATGGCTTTGTCCGGAACATCAAGTTCGGCAATAATCTGGAAAGCTTTGGCGAACAGCGCATCTCCCGCAAGAACCGCGGTGGGCATTCCGTATTTCACATGAATCGTGGTCATGCCTCTTCTGGTGTCGTCGTTGTCCATGAGATCGTCATGGACCAGCGTGAAGTTGTGTATGTATTCCACCGCAACGGCCAGAGGGACGGCTTTGGCTTTGTCCCCTCCCACGGCACCGCAGCACGCAATCGCCATGGCGGGTCTCATTCTTTTCCCGCCGGCGTACGGATATTGTCTGGTGGCTTCAATCAAATCCGCCGGATCCTCGTCTTCGATGTATTGTTTCATCGGAGCGTCAAGTTCGGCGGCAACCTTTTTAAGATAATCTTTAGCGTTCATTCGAGTCCCTCTAACCATTGTCCGGTTTTACCCAGAACAATGTATCTGGCATTGGAAAGTTGTTTGATGTCGGAACATCCGGTCAGCAGCATTGCGACCTTCAGTTCTTCTTTGATCAGGTTAAGTTTCTTTTTCACGGCGTCGGCGGATACGGCGGCTTCTTTCAGTATTGCGTTCGCAACACCGGCGCAGCCGGCACCCATCGCTATACTGTTTGCGATATGCACTCCGTTCAGTATGCCGCCGGACGCAATCAGCGGAAGTCCGCACTTTGCATCGACAAGCGAAGCGGGAGCGGGTATGCCCCAATCGAAGAAGGTTTTTCCCATTTCCGCCAGTATTTCGTCCTTTATGTCCTGTGCCCGGTACATCTCCACCGCGGAGAAACTGGTACCGCCCATTCCTGCAATGTCGATACCCAGTATGCCGATTCCCTTTAGTCTTGCCGCAACGTCTCTTGAAATTCCCGCGCCTGTTTCTTTGACGATCAGGGGATATTTCAGGGCAAGTTCCCGGATTGCGGTATAACAGCCTTCGGCGTTTGTATCCCCTCCGGGCTGAATCGCTTCCTGAAGATAGTTCAGATGAACCGCAATAACATCCGCGTCCACAAGGTCTCTGGCTGTTTCGATTTCATCCGAACCGATGAAGTCTTTGCTGTGTTGCGGTACCAACTGCGGAGCGCCGACGTTTCCGATCATTAACGGAACGTCGTATTCCCTGACAATTCGGTAGCTTTCGGGTTCCACGCCTATTACGCCGGCTCTTTCGCTGCCTACGCCCATGCCTATACCCAGTTCGGCGCAGGCTTCAGCGATGTTGCCGTTTATTTTCTCGGCGCCTTTGAATCCGCCGGTGATGGCGGTAACGATCAAAGGAAAATCCAATTTTTTGCCGAACAGCGTAACACTCGTATCGATATCGTCCGCATTGATTTCCGGCAAAGCGTTGTGGATGAGTTTCACATCGTCCCAATAACAATAATCCGGAGCAATTTTTTCATTCAGACATATCTCGATATGTTCGGCCTTTCTGTTCCTGATATTCATTTGATTCCGCCTTTGGCTGTGGTGGATATTACGGTTTCTCCTTTCAGCAACGCGCCCAACCGACCTGCTACGGTGCCGTTCACCAGAACGCAGTCGCGGTCCGCCGTGCTCATTCTGAGCATTGCTTCCATCTTGAAACGTATTCCTCCGGTAACATCGTCTATGTCGCTCTTTGATTTAATGTTCTCCAATACGTTCTTATCCACGACTTCGATCAATTCCGCATTGCCGTCGGTTTTCGGGTCGGCCGTGAACAGGCCGTCCACGTCGGAAACGAAGACTGTTTTTTGAATATCAAACAACTCGGCAAGTTTTTCCATAAACGTATCCCCGGAACAGATGCCGAAACCTTTTACCCGGTCCATCAGCACATCCCCGAAAAGCACGGGCATCACCCCTGCGTCAGCCAATCGTTCTATGGCTTCGGTATCGGATGCAACCAATTTTCCGTCATCCAACACGAAACAGGATCCCGGCGGCACGGAAACCGCGGGAATGCCGACGTTCAGCATTTCCCTTACGACCATCAGGCTGAGATCCCTCACGTCATACTGAACTTCGGCCACGGCGGGAATCTGCTCTTCCGAAACGTACCCGTTCTGTATACCGTGACGCTTGGAAAGAACGTGTCCGAACGACCCCGCACCGTGAACTATCAGCGCTTTATGGCCGGATTCTTTGATTTCCGAGCATAAACGGGCAACACGCTCTTTGTTGAAAGTTCTGTACTGGGACTTGTCGGTGATGACGCTGCCTCCCAGCTTAATAAGTATCATACATCCTCCCGTATCCGTTATAAGTTTTAAGATTTGTCGCAACTTTGCGTAATATCGGAACGGGTTACTGAATATATTATTAAAAGAATGACATATGCACCGTCATGAAGCAGAAGATGCGCATCATGGCGTTGGCCGCGGTATTGATTACGATATTGACGGTTCCCGTGATGTTTGACGAGGCATATGCCATCGAGGAAGAACCCAATACTGGCGAAATCACCTCATTGTTCGGAATACTGCCGGTAAGTGACGAAAATCCCGTTAAGATTAAAGCGGGAGGGGAAGAGGCCGTAAGAATCGTAATTAAAAACATCACATCTTCTTCCTGGTCCGATGTAAGCGTACAGGCCGTCGGTATCGATCATATCGAAGTCCTCAACGATCCCGAATACATCGGAAACCTGGGTGCCGGAGAATCAGAAAGCCTGGTTTTGACATTTTCTGTGGAAAAATACGCATCCGAAGGAGCCGGCGATGTTGTTATACAATTGTATTACAAAACGGACGACACATCCGAAAGTCACCTGATTGCAGAAACTCTGACGATTAACATATATTCGGATCTTTCATCATCCGGATATTTCAATAAAATCATGGGTTTCATACCCAACACTTTGCCGAAGCCCTTTAACGGATACATCGGCGCAACCATAGCCACACTCCTGATATGGGCAATTATTTCTTTGGCGGTCGTCGGTTTGTTGAAGATCGTTCTCAACAGACCCATAAAAAGAAACGAAGAACTGAAGGACGTAAAGATGAGAACCTTCTACAGCATTGTGATTCTTTTCATCATGGTATACGGAGTGAACGAAAGCCTCAGGGTTATGGGGTCTTCCGAATATATCATCGATTTTTCCGCAAGAGTGGCGGCTCTGCTGTATATCGTGCTGGGAGCCGTGATAGGATGGGAAATTTACAAAGTTCTCGTACGCCATACTTTCTCGGGACGGGGAATGGATATGGCTCCCGGCGGAGTCGACGAGACATTAATTCCGCTGTTCAACATGATCGGTAAGATAATCATCGTTGTTTTCGCGGCCGCCGGCATATTCGCCGCTCTCGGCGCGGACCTCATGGGGATAATAGCGGGTGCGGGCATCGCAGGTTTGGCAATATCTCTGGGAGCTCAGAATATACTTAAGCAGTTCTTCAGCGGCATTTCGCTGCTGGCGACACGCCCGTTCAAAGCCGGAGACCTTATCAGGATAGACGGCGGAAACGAACTCAAAGTTCATCAGGTGGGTATTATGAACACACGGTTCAAGAATCCGTGGAACGAGGAAATAATAACCATGCCCAACGACAAAGTTGCCGCAAGCACCGTTGTCAACATGACCGGCGAGAATCTGCGTTACAGATTCGACTTTTATGTTGAAGTGACCCGAGACACGAATCTCACGCTGGCTAAGAAAATACTGACGGATGCGGCTATGGACTGTCCCGAAATCATCACCGACGGGTCCATAATGATGCCCTTCGCACGTGCGACGGGACTGACCGATTCCGGAATAAAGATACGTTTGTCCGCTTACGTTTACGATTACGAAAACCAATGGTCTGCCGAAGCCGCCATTATGGAAAGAGTTCTCAAAGAATTCAAGGAAAACGGAATCCGATTGGCATACGTAAGGTATGATATCAGGACCGAAGTAGAGGAAAAGGAGGAATAAGCACTCCTATTCTTTTAAGTGGTCGGACAAAACTTCTTTCCGACGGGATTCCCGTCGGATTTATTTTACTGTTATTTTTACCGGTATCGGGAACGTTGCTTCAAATCCGGGTCCGGATCATTGAACAATTTCTGCAATCGTCAGCGTATCGGCATATGTCGCGAAAATCAAATCGATTGGTGTAAATCCTGGTAATAAAGTCGATTGTGTTTGCAATACATACGTTTCGGCAGTTGCATAGTTTTTACTGTAGGTGTATTTTCAGAGGTTATAGTTTTCAATATGGGTGTATTTTGAAAGGACATAGTTTTTACCGTAGGTGTATTTTTGAGCCGTATTCAATCTAATATGGGCGTATTATAATGATTCAAATAACATATGACGACAATCTTTGAAAGGAAAATTTATGATAAAATTTCCGAATGGAAGGAGAAATACGACGGAAAGTATGCTCTCCCGATCGAAGGGGCCCGACGTGTCGGCAAGACCACCGTGGTGAAACAATTCGCTGAAAACGAATATCGATCGTACATAATCATAGATTTTTCAAAGGTTGACAAAAATGTCAATGATTTATTCACAGATCACGCCGGGAATTTGGACAGATTCTTCCTATATCTGCAACAGATATACAGGACAATCATCCATGAGCGCGAGAGCGTTATTGTATTCGATGAAGTGCAGCTCTTCCCTCCCGCAAGACAGATGATCAAACATCTTGTTGCAGACGGTCGTTACGATTACATCGAAACGGGATCGCTTCTGTCCATCAAACAGAATGTGAATGACATTCTGATACCGTCCGAGGAAATGTCTATTGATATGCATCCGATGGATTTTGAGGAATTCTTATGGGCTCAGAAGGATTATGTTACGGTACCGTTGCTCAGAAAAGCATTCGAAGAGCGTTTGCCCCTCGGTCGGAGCATGCACAGACGCATCCTGAATCTGTACAACATTTACATGCTGGTCGGAGGCATGCCTCAACCGCCTGAGGCATTATCGACGTGAATTCCAAAGTGGCTGACA
>DAHY01000041.1:0-3929 GCA_002498605.1 Methanomassiliicoccaceae archaeon UBA404
GCGCTCAGAAACGTAAAAGATAATTTTCCGAAGACGGTTTTAACATTGGATCCTGTTGTGCGACACGTAACAGAAGACGGGATTGTTGTGATGGATGTTGTGGAATGGCTGTTGAATGATTTTTGACGATATCCTAAAAAATTCGTAAATAGCCTTAATTATATCATGTAATTCCAGGATCAGATGATGTGCGTAGGGAATTGATATTCTGCGCAGAGTTTTATTAAATAGGTCATGTCGAAACAGAGGACAGATTGTGTTCTAATCTTCTATGACGTATTACAGGAATAACCCCTCATCTCCGGTCAAAAACTCCCTCAATTCCAACTCCGTTATTCCGCCCCTGTCCTTATTTATCGAGGGCTGCATGACGATTACAACCTTCCGATAATCATCGTCCACGACTCTCAACGGGCGTATTTCCCTTTCCTCTGTGGTGGGGTCGTTCAACGAATAACAGACTTGTATGTACACGGTAAGGACGTCATCGAATGCAACAAAATCTATTTCGTAATTTCCGACCTTTCCCACATAAACTGAAAAACCTCTGCGTCTGAGTTCGAGATACACAAGATTCTCCATTATACGGCCTATATCCGCGTCTCTTTTTCCAAAAACAGCGGTTCTGAGTCCTAAATCGGAAGCGTAAAATTTGTCGTTGACGACCAGTTCTTCTTTGGCCTTTATGTTATACCGTTTGACGCGGTAAAATGCAAGAGACTCTTCCAAAAATCCAAGATAATCGTCAACGGTTTGGAAATTCACCTTTATCCCGTTACTGATCATGAAATCTCTGATGCTTTTTATTGACAGAAGATTTCCTATATTTCTCATTAGGAACCTTGAGATTCTTTTCAGCATCTGCTGATTTCTTATATTGTTCCTCATGACAATATCTTTCAGAACAACCGTGCTGTAAATATCTTCAAGAACAGCGATTTCGGCATCCTCAGACTCTCTTAACATCAATGCCAATGGGAATCCTCCGTAAGTCATGTATTCCATAAGAGAATTGTAAGAATCCGTTTCTCCGGTAAACTTAAGAAATTCGTTGTAAGAGAATGTGAACATCTCTATGGTAACAGCACGTCCTGAAAGAAGAGTCGACAGTCTGGAAGAAAACATCATGGAGTTGGATCCTGTGACGTAAATGTCGCAATCGGTATTTTCGAAAAGATAAAGAACGGTTTTATCCCAGGATTCCAGCATTTGAACTTCGTCCAATAATATGTACGTCCGGCCTTGTTTTGCTTTAACCGCTTCTATGACATATTTTGAATCAATTTCGGAATTCGGAAGATATGTAAAGTTGATGAATAAGATATTCTCTTCAGCCACTCCAGAGGAGAGAAGATAATCTTTGTACAATCTCAATAAAGTGGATTTACCGCAACGTCTTATCCCCGCTATTGCTTTGATTACGGGCTTATCTTTCAATTCGATAAGACGATTGAGATATGTATCCCGTGGGATTATATTTTTCATCATATAACGTAACTTTATGTGATTATATATAGATTATTACGTTATAAGATGAATTATAAATTTAATATTTCACCGCGTAAACAACAGACTATTTTCTCTTTTTGTATAACCTTTCTAATTCACCCAATTCATGTTCTCGGTCTATGAACATACGGTATCAACATTTTCTTAATGTCATTAGAACATTTGTAAAGTTTTATGTTAAAAAACTTTTGATGTAAAACTTTAATAAAATCCTGATCAATTTCAATTTTTAGAGTATATTTGTAAATATCTATAAATATGAGCGCATACTAAACGGAGTTAAGTCAACATCAAGGTTAAGGAATAAAGATGCAAAAAAGCAATTATATTTTCATTACGATACTCGCCGTTTCGTTAATGTTATCGATTCCTTTAGCCTTCGGTATGGCAACAGTAACTATTAATGATAATTTTGTTGAGCTTAGGGAAAGTGCCACCGGCGGTTTGGAGATAGAGGCGGTGGAGGCGGATTTTAATATATTTATATCCCCTGATAAAATCGGAGAATACCCTGTATTTCGCTTCCATCATAAAGATAAAGACAATAATCTAATTCCGTCGACGTGGTTTATGGATCGCACAGTAGACTTCCAGGTTACGGTACCTCAGGGCGTGAAATTTGTATTGTATGCACACATTTACAAAGGTGGTGTCGCCAATACAACTGATATTACTATTGATATCAATATAAACGGAAATGATTTTTCGGTCCACGTTACTGCCTCTGGGCTGTATGGAGATAATGAAGGCTATTACTCTGTAGTACCCACTGAAGATGGTCCGGTGATGAAAAAAATTGAATTATCTGCATTGAAAGCAGACGATTTCATGTCCTGTAATGAAGGTGAAGCTGTATTGAATATTTCCGGGGAACGAGCGGGGACTACTTTTGCCAAAATTGAATTTGCCATAGTATTCTTAGACTGATTTTTATAAATCTTGTATTTTTTTTATTATGTAAAAATTGTAGTTGTACTGCAATAATTACAAATAGATACGCGTCAACATTTAGGTGATGATAAATCGAACGATCTTAAAGACAATAGAAGAAATCATTCGTTTGAAGCCGGTGACTTTAATAACAGGTGCCCGACAGGTTGGCAAAACAACGTTATGTAAACACATTGCGGAAAAACACGGTTTCAGTTATGTTTCTTTAATTGACAGATCCGAACGGGTAATGGCTAACGAAGATCCGGAAATGTTCCTCAGCATCCATAAATTTCCTTTGATAATAGACGAAGTGCAGTATGCACCGGAGTTATTGGATTCAATAGAGGCTATTGTTGACAAAGTAAAATATGATACTGGACGCAACGAAGGAATGTACATACTTACAGGAAGTCAGGTGTATAATCTAATGGATGGTGTAACTCAATCGATGGCAGGCCGAATATCGATAATCGACATGTCTCCTTTGAGTATGAATGAAATTTTATTCAGGGATGAAACTCCTTTTGAAGTAAACTTTAAAGAAAACATCAGGAAATCTATGGAAGTCAGCCTTTCTGTTGAAGAAGTTTACAAAATGGTTGTACGTGGAACTTATCCCGAATTATACGAAAAGCCCAGTCTCAAGACCAACAAATTCTACTCGGACTAAGTGGATTCGTATATCAGCAGGGACGTTTCACAGATAATAAATCTGAAGGATCAAAACAAATTTTTGGAATTCCTTGAACTTATGAGTTCGTTAACAGGCCAGGAATTGGTTTATAACAATGTGGCTAAGACTTTAGGCGTCAACATAAGAACTATTCAGTCTTGGACCGGAGTGCTGGTTGCCGGAGGGATAATTCGATTGATACGGGCGTATTCAGAACGGTCCACTGTTAAACGAATAGTACGGTATCCAAAAATGTATTTCTGTGACACCGGTTTAGCGTGTTATTTGGCTAAAATTTTCGATTACAGGGCACTGATGACCGGATACCTCAAAGGTCCAATGATTGAAACCTTTATAGTGAATGAGATTTTGAAATCGTACAAGAACAATTCGGAAGAAGCGGGATTTTTCCATTATCGTGATTCCCAGATGAACGAAATCGATCTCATAATTCTCAGAGAAGGTAAATTAACTCTGGTTGAATGTAAATCCGGAATTACTTACGGCTCTTCCGACATCAAAGCTTTTGCAAGATTAGAGAACTCTGATTACGAAATAGGACCGTCCTGTTTGATCTGTCTTACTGAAAAAGCCTATCCCATACGGGACGGAGTTTATGCTCTTCCAATAACTTCGATTTGATTGAACTGGCAATATTTATGTCAAATTTGTAGCACGACTACAATTTTTTTTGCAATATTTACTTTCCGATTGACCGCATTTATACCAATCTACGGACATCAGAGTTGAGTAATGGAACTGAAACAGTAACTATTGGAGAACTGAAATAAAATTTGTAAACGTTATGATGAAT
>DAHY01000041.1:4122-32620 GCA_002498605.1 Methanomassiliicoccaceae archaeon UBA404
CCTGAGAAAAAAAAGACGTGATGAAATTTTGAAATCTATGTATGTATAATAGCTCATGTCTTGATGTCGTGCCTGCTGCGACAAAGAACTGCTCCTAGTACCTATGTCGGGGAAAAAATGTTGTGGTCGTTCGGTACACCGTTCGTAAAAATCTTATCGCTTGTACGACATATTTTATTATTAAATCATAAATTACTCTCTTGTACTTGATAAATTTGTAGAGAATCCCTTTTCTAAATTTCTTCTATATTATTCTTCGCGGCTCCATACATGATTACAGAATGGTAACTGCGTCAAACACTTGCAATATTTTCTAATTTAACGCCGTTATATCGTAAATCTAAACATATCTTTATTAATTAATGTAGTTAATCTAACACATTTATTAATTAACCAATACACATTTTGCATGAATTCTTTGAAACGTTAATCAAAATCATCCACGCCATGAACAAAATAACGAAGATCGGTTCAACAAAAGCCAACGGTGTCATTATGATTAATGCGACACCGGTTACCAAAATCAGGAAAGTCGGTATGGCAACCTGACAGTGTCTCTTTCTTCTGGAATATATCATGTAGATTATCATGACAATGCACAAAGTTCCGAAGAACAGCCCGGTGAATATAGTGTGAACAATTCCGTAGTCCATTGTGAATATACCCACTCCAATCAAAAATATGCCGGCCAGTATGAGGGCGTAAAATGAATATTGCTTTAGAGCGGATTCTGTTTCACTGCTTTCGAAATATCCGTAAAGGCTGACGCATAACCCTGCGCCTACGCATCCGGCAAGGAATAGATATCTAGCGAAAGTATCTGAAATTCCTAACTCGCTCATAGTGTTAACACCGAATGTCCAAGATCTATCGATAAGCGCGCCCGCTATCCAACAACCTGCGAAAAACAATATTCCGATATAGAGTACGTATGATGAACGATTGAGTTCAGAGAAACGCATGGTGCGTAATCCGGTTATCGGGGTATAAAATGTTCTATTTCAAAATTGTATAATTAATAAAGGTAATATCTTAATTACATTATTAAATCACAGTGTATTATTTTTCAAAGTAAAAAATTGCATATTTTATGATTTTACACCCAATTTTTGTGAAAATCGTAAATTTTTACATATTTCGGTATTTTTTTACGATTTTGCAGGCAAAATACAGTCATTTTTTTCCCTGTTTTTCAACTTTTGATTTTTCAACTGTTTAGTCTAGCCTTTTCGACCTCAAAATGGTAAAGTTAAGTTGACATTCGGGGAGCCGTCGTGGACAAAATAGAGTATTTTTTGATTGAATAATCAATTTTTTGATAAATTCCGATCATTCTCACATTTTCAAGGAATTTCCACAAAAAACGTGTTTTACTCCATATTTTTCAAGAATTATTACAGTGTAATATTATTTAATGAAATACCTTTACTACATTAATTAATTATACAAAATTCTAATATTTGCTTTAACGTTGTTAATTTAGGATATATGGAACGGTATACTAATAAAAATGAACTAAGTTAAGTTATTAACTTAATTATTTTATCTAAGTAACAAATCGGTAAAAATACCATTAATTTACAATCTGTCAAAGAATACTTTTTCAACCCGTTTTGCGTTTCTCTTTATTTCCGCCAGGGTGTCAGAAGACGGTTTTAAAGGAGGTCTTGCATCCGCCTCATCAATAAGCCTTTCGAGGATTTTTAGCTCCTCTGATGACTCAAGTTTGAGACTTTCATAAAATGATTCAATAGCCATTTCCATGCCCCCAACTGTCAACACATTATACACACATAAAAATATTCCAGTATGGTTTCGTCTGCGGTTAGAGTTTAGTTAAAATCAATATTAATTCTGACTATGGAATGTTTCAATAAGTAATATCGGAGCTGTGTTGATAGGTGAATGCGGAAAGATGAACGGTTAAATCATCCGCCGTGCACCGACCATTCGGCCCGGACATTAATTTTTACTTAGTCGTTATATATCCACGTCACAGTATTATGACGAGGTGAGTGTTTGTTCTGTCCCCATTGTGGTGAAAATAATCCGTTCGATGCAAAATATTGTAAAAATTGTGGTACAAATTTAAACACTAACATCAGAGTCGAACAACCAATTCCAAACTCCACGATCGTGTACACAATTCCTCATAAGAGTGTAGGTGTCGGTATCGTCCTTTCTTTTCTATGTGTGGGTTTGGGGCATCTTTATGCAGGATTGATAGGAAAGGGATTGGGTCTATTGATTTTGTACATAGTGCTTTGGGTTATCTCCCCTGCTATATACTTCACATATATTGTCGCCTTTATCCTGTGGATATGGGCATTATTCGATGTAAGAAATACAATCAATGAGTACAATGATTATACCCGAAATACAGGCAGACCGCCTTGGTAATTTTAAATCCCTTATTACAACTTCTTTACTCTTTACCTCATCGCTATTCCGTCATACTCTTTGCAAAAATTGTCTGTCAATCTCGTTATTAACAGAACATACGCAATAACGCTATGCGACCGAAGATCCACGTTCCATAAATTGATTATAAATTTAATAGAAGTACGGTGATAGGTGTTTCATGAGCAATACCAAAATCGCATTAGTAGGTGCATGCGGAAAAATGGGTAGTTTGATTATCCGCCGTGTACTGGCCACAGAAGGAGCCGAAATCTCGGCCGCTTTCGATCTTATAAACATCGGTAAAGATATCGGCGAAGTTGTCGGTGTCGACAAACTCGGAGTTCCGGTTTCAGATCCGAAAGATCTTTCTGCTGTTTTGAAAGAAACGAAGACTGATGTTTTGATTGATTTCACTATAGCTCCCGCAACTGCCGCCAATGCGCCGGTTGCCGCCGAAGCTGGAGTCAATCTTATAATCGGAACAACCGGATTATCCGCAGAACAGAAAACCAACATCACCGAAGCTGTGATTAAAAACAATGTTTCTGCAGTTATCTCGTCCAATTATTCAATCGGTGTCGGTGTATTTTTCAAACTTGTGAAAGAAGCCGCCAAGTATCTCGGTGACGAATATGATGTTGAAATTATCGAGGCACATCACAACCAGAAGAAAGACGCTCCCAGCGGTACTGCGATAACCGCGGCTGAAATAATCAGCAAAGAGATGGGCGGCAAAGATTTCGTTTACGGACGTGAGGGTATATGCCCCCGCGGTAAGGAAATAGGAATTCATGCTGTCAGAGGCGGGGATATTGTGGGAGATCACACTGTCATGTTCGTAGGAAATTCTGAACGTATCGAACTTCGTCATCAGGCTCATTCGAGAGAAATATTCGTTGGCGGTGCAGTAATGGCTGCTATGTGGCTTCCTTCTCGGAAGAAGGGCGTCGTTTACGAAATGTCAGACGTACTGAACTGATAGCGACCGGAATAAATTTGTTAAAAAAGAGACGGAATCACACATCCGCCTCCAATTAACCTTACAAAGGAGATAAAGAAATGGACTCAAGATTTGATGACCTTCAAGAGGATATTTTAGAGGACAATCTGGAAATATATTCGAAAACCGCCGTAGATCATTTCATGAACCCTCGCAACCTGGGAGAAATGGAAGATTATGATGGTTTTGCCCGTTCAACCGGTCCTTGTGGCGATTCCATAAGTATTTGGATTAAAGTTAAAGACAACATTATTTCAGAAATATCCTTCACTACCGACGGTTGCGGTCCCAGCATTTCATCGGCAAGCATGGTTACGGCATTGGCAAAAGGAAAAACAATCGAAGAAGCCCGTAAGATCGGTCAATGGGACGTCCTCAATGCTTTAGAAGGGCTACCTGAAGAAAAAGAGCATTGCAGTCTTTTGGCAGCAACATCTCTCATGAAAGCTATGGAAGACTTCTCAGCTTCAAAGAATTAAAATCCCTTCGGTAAACCACTTTTTTAGTTATTTTCAAATTATTATTTTTACTTCAGACACTTCGTTGCCTATTGAATTTTCATATGTTTAAGCTGACTTCAGGATGCTTATATAATTTCTTTATTTAGGTTATATATTGCTCAATTGTGCAATATGTTTATATAATTCCTGCTCAGTAGTGTAATATTGATGACTCCCGGAAGAGGCAGAGGAAGACGCAGAGGACCCCGATGGGTAGAGAATATACCGCCAACCACTTATTTCGGACCTCCCGGCGAAGTAGTCAGTCATTCGGATTCTGTGGTACTGACTTACGCCGAATTGGAAGCAATACGGTTAGTGGATTTGGAAGGACTCTGCCAGGAAGAGGCTTCGGCCCGTATGGGAATATCCAGAAGAACTTTCTGGAGCGATCTGCGTTCCGCCCGTGTTAAAGTGGCCACCGCTCTTGTGAACGGACAGGCCATTCGGATAGAATCGGGGGAATACGATACCGAAAATCGGAAATCATCAAGGAGATAAAAGAGGTATAAATATGCCAAGAGGAAACAGAATGGGCCCTGAAGGAAGAGGGCCGATGACAGGAAAGAGAATGGGGTACTGTGCAGGACACAACGTGGCCGAATCCGCGGGACGCGGTATGGGTCACGGACACGGCGCAGGAAGAGGAATGGGCCGCGGAATGCGTTGCCGCAGCGGAACCTATCATAGAAGAGCGGGTTACGCACCGATGTCCGTTTATACTCCGACGCCGGAAGATGAAAAACGTCATCTGGAAGAATTCGCAAAACAACTGAAAGCGGATCTCGAAAGCGTCGAAGAACGTATCCAAAAACTAAACGAGTCCGAAGAGACTGAAGAGTGATGATGCGGCCTCAGGTCGCGGAACTTAAACAATATAGAATTCGGCGCCTATTAAGATTTTAATCCAGGCGCCGAATTCTGTTTTAATACGTTTTCAACGTCTACGAATCTTTGAATTTATTTCAAAAGTTCCTTTACGTAATTCGGCAAAGCAAAGGATGCTTTGCGAACTTCTTCGTTGAAATATTTCGTAACGATGCCGTCCATTCTTCCCTTAATCGGGTCGGATTCAGGCTTAACGGTTTTCGAAGCAAATCCAAAGAGCCAGTGTCCGGATGGATAGGTCGGAATGAAGGCCTGATACACGGTGCAAATCGGAAATACTTCTCTCATTGTTTTGTGCATTTTCTGAGCGACTTTAGCATCGTTTTCATAATACGGGCTTTCGTGTTGATTAACTAAAATCCCGCCTTCGTTCAATATATCGTTACAATTTTTGTAGAACTCGGAAGTGAACAATCCTTCTCCCGGTCCTATGTAAGGATCGGTGGAATCAACGATTATAAGGTCGTATTTTTCCTTTGTTTCTGCAACAAATTTAATACCGTCCTCAACAAGTGTATTGACTCTAGGGTCGTCAATCGAACAGGAAATCGAAGGCAAATATTCTTTTGAAACATCGATAACGTCACCGTCAATTTCAACAAAATCAACCTTTTTGACACAGTCGTGTTTCACTACTTCCCTGACGGAACCTCCGTCCCCTCCGCCGATAACGAGAACGTTTTCGGGGTTGGCAATTATGGACATGGGAACGTGAACCATCATTTCGTGATAGATGAATTCGTCTTTCTCGGTCAGCATAAGGTAACCGTCTATCACCATTATTTTTCCGAATGTTTTGGATTCAAAAATTTCTATATTCTGAAACTCGCTCTCGCCGAAATAGAGAATTTTTTCCTTTTCGATTCTCAGATCGACTCCTTCGGACTGTTCTTCAAAGTGCCAATCAGACAACCTCGCCCCCTCCGAAAGAACGTTCAAGGTAAATCTCTTCGATTTCATTCCAAAGATCTGTTTCCAGCCTGAAAGAATCAAGGTCTTTGTGAATTAACCTTGTGGTGTAAGATCTGAGCTCCGGGCGGTTGAAATCTTCAGCCGTATACTCGTTGAGAGTGTCTTCGCTGAAACATTCCTGAAGTGAATCCACCTTTATGTCTTCGAAGACTTTTTTGCCGCGGATATCTCTGGTGTAACCTCTTACTCTGTAATCCAGAATTGCTATGTGGGGTTCAAAGAAATTGAATATTTTATCCATTACCGTCAAAGGGGATATGTTTCCGCAGGTGGACATGGTAATATCCAATCTGAACGTGGATATCCCTATGGATTGATGGTGTTCCGGATACGTATGTAATGAAATGTGACTTTTATCCAAATGAGCGGTGGTCTTTTGGTGTAAATTTATATCCTCTTCCGCCAACAGAATCAATGCGGAAGCTCCGTGAGGATCGTAGTCGTAAGTCGAGACGCCCAAAATGGTGGCATCGATATTGCTACATATTTCTTCCATTAAAGTTCTCAGATTGGATGAGTTAAAGCGCTCGTCGATATAAGTAATGAAATCTCTGCGTTCTTCGTCGGTTGCCGTTCGCTGTACGGTATACAAATTCAAATCGAGAGACTTCGCCAGGTTATTAAAACCGTGGAAAGACAGACATTTATTCTTTATCATGATACTGCCCCCCTGATGGTCGAGCCACAGATGCTGTTGCGGTTATGATTAACTCATTTAAAAAGCAATTCCTTAAAAATTATTAATTAATAGTATTTTTGAGATATTTTACTCATATCTTCGCTAATGGGTCCCATTAAACAAACCATAATGAACCTGTTTATTTTCACTTCAGTCTGTATGATTAATGTTTGAAAATTAACAAATTATAAGCCATCCTTATCGGCAGAAACACACTCATTCACATAGTATGTATCGATAGTAAAACGTCCGTGATTGGTCAGCTCGTATGTTCCTCTGCTGATTCTATCGACGAGGTCTTCGGATACCCATCTGTCAATAAATTGACGCTGGAATATCATTTTCTCATTGGGCAATTCCTTTTCGTCCCAGTTCCATAGTTTAATTATTTCCCCGTTTTCCGTGTAGCTGTATTCTTTAAACTCCCGTATGGTTTCGGTGGCTGAAGGGCAACCGAGATCAAAATAAACCTTTAAAGACAAAATCAATCTTTTATCCGGACGGGGAATCGTAAAGTTGGTTATAGGAACAGGTTCTTTTACGGATTTGGCCAACCCGACGAACCTGCCGTTTTCGTAATAATGCTGTTCATCCTTAATCATGTGTTCTCTGGTGTGAACGGAGAAAACCTCTACATTATCGAACATCATGGAGACCATTAATGCAGCGGCCGAGAATTCCGAAGATCCAGCTGAAATATTGACATAAATCGGATTTTTGGAATCTTCATCAAACTTCCTTTCAAAATTCATGATAGAGAACACTGTTTTCAACATCACATTGAAATCATAAACGACTTCGTTGACATCAACTACAGTCAATTCTTTTACAAGTTTTTTACTGGGTCTGTCAATCAAAACAGTTTCGCTTCCCGTCTTAGCCTCTTCATAACGGCATTCTTCTACGTTATACTCAAGGAGGGTGGTGTCGTAATGTTCGTCAAGAATCTCCAAAACAGTATCGAACAATTCATTGTAAAAGGTTTTTTCACTATTTCCTTTTTTGTCGCAATAGTGCACCAAATAGGCTTTTGTGGCGTCATAATGAATAATGGGGTCGGTGATTTTTATTGTGTCGAATGTAATACATGAAATAACGATCCTCTCCACGGATTTTCCGGTATTACCAACCGATCTCGAACTAACGGGTGTTATTTTCACCGGAGTATTTTTTTCAGACATTTTTATTCCGGAGCGTATATTGCGATATTGTATTTTATAACCTTTGTAACGGTCATCAAAAATATAACATTAATAACTGTTATAATACATATAACGTCTATAACGTTATATCCTATATATTCACGTAACCCCTATAATGTACTGTGCGAAACGCACAGGATTGATGAAATATGTCATTTAGAACAATAAACAAAAACGACCGGGTTATGATATTCATGGACCTGTCAAATGTAACACGCGGATTAAACGAACTTGAAGGTCTTGAAAACTGCCTGATAGATCACGTTGACTTGGTTAACGAACTGGTTGACGGCAGAAATATCGTCGGTGCAATGGCCTTTGATTCAAAGAGTTACTTCAGAGCAAACAGATCCGTAGGCGATTATCTGTCCGAAATAGGATATAAAGTCGTAGGAGGGCACTTTGCCGACGGAAAGCAGAAGGAAGTGGATGTTTCCATAGCCGTTGAGATGCTTATGCACGCGGTGAACGATCACTATGATGTTGCTATTCTGATAAGCGGTGACCGGGACTTCATACCCGCTATAAGCGCCGTGCAGAGTATGGGCAAAAAGGTTGAAGTTGCCGCATTTGACCACTGCATCACAGATGCTATGGTGTATGCCTCTGACGCTTACACAGATCTTTGCAAGATACCCATGGTTTACTACTTCCCGTCCTACGATTGTATCGATGAAGCAGTCGAAGAATATGATTCGGAAACAGCTCACAACGATGATTTGGGCTTTGAACCGTTGGAAAATATGATTATGGACGAAATGAAGAGCCAGGAGGCGGAGTAAATGAGGAGAATGATTGATACCAGAGATTACGGCAGAGTTAACTCTGATTCGATGGACAAGAACGATAAAATGGCCGGTAAAGATCTTACCGATGTTCAAAGAAATTACCTCATTAGCAGAGGTATAAGGTATCACGACGGAGACATCCTAGGAAGATTGCACATTCTTTTGTTTTCACAGGATGAAAACGGAGAAATTGCCAGCTACTTCGATGGGAAGAGAGCAAATCTCGATCGGAATTCTCCGGTTGTCGTAAAGCGTGACGAATTATGGATCTGCCATGTTACGATGAACACTGATAAGTTAGGATACGCCAAACCTTTGCAAAAGGTAAATCCGGGCGATATTCTCAAAATGAACGGGAAGATCGAACAGATAGCTGAATATATGTGGATAAAGAGGCCCAAGGAGGTTGCAAAGCACGTGGATGCCGGGGACGGACTGGCCAAAATCGATGAATTGACCGACAAAATCGAGAGTCTGCAAAGTGATTACGAAGTAGCTTTGACGGAACTCAAAGGGAAGGAAGAAGCCGGAAAAGCACTTCGGTCCGAAATCGAAGAAGAGTTCAGGCAATCCGAGGCAAAACTCGTGGAGGGGCACAGAAAGGAACTTGAAGAACTCCGGGAAGAGTACGATACATCCGAGAAAGATATGATCAATAAATACAACGGTACATTGAAAACTCTCAAAGATGAACTGGACGAGCTCAATGAACAAAACAAAAAGATCTCAGAAGAGAAAAATAACATGACAAGCAACGAAGATATTCAAAAACTGAACGTAAAAATTCATATGCTTCAGGATGAAAAGGTAATGCTCCGCAACCAGATTAATGCAATGGATGACAAGATTATCCAAAAAAAGAACGAATTCCTTTCGGAAAAAAGAACAATATCCGATTACTATGAAAGCAAAATTGAAAGTTTAGAGAAGGCGTTGTAGGATCTAGAGCAGAAACTTGCCATCACTTCAAAGGCGTCCAATCCTTTTACGGATATCAAGAGCGTTGATATTGAAGATATGCAACGTTCTTTGGATGAAAAGGATCGTGAAATCGTATTTCTTCGTGCGAACATAACAAACATGTCAGCCCGGCTTAAAGATATGCAAAATATGAAGAACGAAATCGATAAGAACGTCAATTCTTCGGTTATCGTTGATAGAGAGAACACGAAAACAAGAAGTATGTTCTCCATGACAGGATCGGTTATTCGTGTTTCGGCCGATGAATTCAAGTGTTCTCTTATCGATGAAGGGCCATACGCAGTCAAGATAAACGCTGACAGAACCGTAATGCGATTCGTTCCCGACGAATACGGCAATGCGACCTGTTCAAACGGCATCATCCGCGTTCCCGACCTGAGCTTAATCAAAGTTCTTGACGGTAAAATGGGAGAACTTAACTGGAGAATGGTGAACGGAGACACTCTGGAAGTCAGCATCTGAGGTGTAACAATGTTTGACGGAAGACGAGCAATAATCGATATCGACGACGAAAACAAAGTTGTTTATTTCGATACGTACAAGCTGAAGAAAATCACAGGAACCCGCGTGGCCCCCATATTAGGGGTCGGCGAGTTCTCAACCCCTTTCAAGGTTGCCTGTGAAATGGCCGGACTGTATCCCGGCGATAAGAAAAACAAGTACATGGAGGCCGGGAACATAATCGAACCTGTTCTTCGCAAGTATGCTTTCGAAAACATAGACAGAGTTTCAGATCTGTTGGGGTTGGAAGGTTCAGTGAAGGTTGAAGAACCCGTTGAAGGCAAAGAATGCGGGTACGATCACTTCCATCATGACAAAAAGTTCGGCGGAATGGTTGACGGTTATATTCACGCGGACGGCGCAAGAAGAGCAATTCTGGAGATTAAGACTTCCGGTATGAAGGAAGCATGGAAGGACGACTCCGGAGGCTATACGAACCTGTCGGAGCAATATATGTATCAGGCCTCGTTATACGCGGAACTTTCGGGACTGGAGGATATAGTGTTCGTAATAGGTTTCTTGGAAGAGAAAGATTATGCCAGACCCAAACAATGGGTTCCTGACGAAGATAACACTCATTTCATTTTAAAAAAGAAAGTGGCTATGAGTGAACCCATGAAGGAATGCTCCGAATGGTACGACGAGTATCTGAAGCAGGGATTTACGCCGGAATGGACCGATAAGGATGCTGATGTTTTGAAGTATCTCAAGGCGTTCAAGCCTCGATAACCTAATTGTTTAACGGGAAACGATCCGCATGTTTGCGCGGATTCGCAAAAAATCTGTGAACAAACGGTCTGATTCCACATGAGATTTATTCAGATTGTGGAGTTTAAACTTTAAAGAGACAACCCGATTCAGATGATATAATCAAATCGGGCTGTTAATCGATTCGTAAACAACGGGGATGATTTTACCGAAGAGGTTCAAATCGTATCCGCAGAAATACCGGGATTACTTATATTAAAACAGGGGAGACGGATTATGGGGAACGGATTACTCAGGGATATATGCGTGGAATCCTGCGATTCCAATTATGCATACATTGAAGCTCAGCAATTATCGGACGAAACACAGGGAAGAGTCCTTACCAAAGTCGAGGATTTCAGAATTCATGGTGAACACGTCATACTGCAAATGGGGAGAAAAATTCACGATACGTCGACTTTGGGGTTGGCAATAGGAAATAAAGTATTCTTTGAACCGGACGTAACCTTCGATAGATTCGATGAAGTATCCTCTACAGTTGTGCTGTTCCCCAGCGATAGAGTCCTGCCGTTGCTCGATAAAGAAAAGCTGAAGAGAACTGGAGAAGGAATCAATCTTTTTGTCGATTTGAAGTGGTTGATTAATCGTACAAAAAAGTACTACGCTGATTTCGGAGATATGATCGGACTTCCGGATTTCACGGACACGGAGGAAGTGGACGCAGATTCAATTCAGTTCCCAGAAGGGATGAAACCCTCCGAACAGCAAAGAGAAGCTGTCAAGACGATACTATCATCCAATCTGTCCTATGTCTGGGGCGCACCCGGAACGGGAAAAACTCAGTTTGTGCTTGCAACTGCAATGATGGAACTCCTTAGAAAGGGTAAACGCGTTGCAATATTCGCGCCGACTAATAATGCCGTTGAACAGGTTCTCAGAGGTTTGTTAAAAATAATCGAAAGGGAAGATCCTTACGGAAAATTCATTGACATAAAGAAGGATATTCTTAGACTGGGACTGGCAACATCGGAATTTATAAAAGAGTATCCGGACGTGTGCGAAAACAGGGAAGTTTACGGTAAACTTCTCTCGAAGAAAAATGCTATGGGTATGTTGGATGAGTTGATTTTCGAAAGAAAATGTGACGTGCTAAAGGCTCATTTTGATGAAATCGAAGTGTTGATGGGCGAAGAGTATCCGGATGCTGATTACGAGGGCAAAAAGAGGGTAATGAAGCAAATCAGAATCTATATACGGGAGATTAAAGCGGTTTTGTCCGACAGTGAGACATACGGACATTTGGCGGATGATTTCGATGAATACAACGTGCAGACAAAAGCAAAAATCATTGCCGATGTATTGTATAAGAGATCCCGTCCCGCGCTGGACATCGAAATTTATAAAACAATGTCCGACGAAGATATCGAGGAATTAATGGAACCTCTGAAAAGGGAAATAGCCGAATTGGAGAAGTCGGATTCCTCTAAAAAAGCGGAAGATGCCAAGGTTCTTGCGATGACGCCTCAGGTATTTATGGGAAGATTCGCGCCCATGTCGGATATAAGCGATAAAATGGGACTGAACGTGGATCATATTTTTGTTGACGAGGTCGGTTATTGCAGTCTTATAAACACCCTCCCGTTGTTTGCCGTCGGTGTTCCGATTACGATGCTCGGAGATCACTTACAGTTACCTCCGGTGTGTTCTGTGGATCGCGAGGTTCTTGCTGATGGCATAAAGAATGAAAATTTCATGAGATACGGTTTTCTGTGGGATATTCCCGCACTCTTTGCCGAATCCTTTCTGACCAAAGGAATCGAATGGTTACAAAATGCTTATCTGGAAGAAATGGACCCGGAGTTGGAATTAACACAAAGAGCCGATCTTACAATATCTCATAGATTCGGTGACAACTTTGCCGAAATTCTTGACGAATGCATATATATGAACGGAATAACCGGAGTTTCAGAGCACCCTCTGAGAATTGAGTGTTTGAACGCAGTATCCGGTAAAAGAGATAAAAGAGAAAATTACGAAGAAGTTAAAATAATCGGCGAGTTTTTGATGGAAAACCCGATGGAAACGGATGAATACGTTATTCTTACGCCATATAAGGATCAAGTCGGTCTTTTGAAGTATTATTTGCCGGAAGCAAAAGACAATGTTTTGACAGTGCACGGATCCCAGGGAAGAGAGTGGGATACCGTAATCCTTAGCGTTGCGGACAGCGGTTCCGTTGAGCGGGAGGTTCCGTTGAGATTTACAAGCACCGTAGACGAAGCATCCATAGGACGCAAAGTGATCAATACAGCAGTGTCCAGAGCAAAGAAAAACCTTGTTGTTGTTTGCGATAGAAAGTTCTGGTCCGCCAAGGAAGGTGAATTAATTGGTAAACTTGCGACGTATTCTGAATAAGGATAAGATAACGCTTAATTGTAACTACGGGGCAAAAAGATACTCGATCACGATTGACAAGATCAAGAGCCCTTATGCGGGACTGATGCCTACAATGATGAGTCTGGATTTTCTTCCGTACTATTCCACAATAGACGACCCTGCGATTATTGATGCGTCCGAACAATTAGCTTCCCAATTGAAAGGAAGGGACGACAGAATAAAAGCCGCAGTTGTATTGGCCATGGTTCAACAGAATATCAAATACAAGTACGATGAGGAAATCTACGGCTGTCTTGATGTGTGGGGATTGCCGGTAACCGTTGCGGATCTGGGCGTCGGCGATTGCGATTGCATGTCCAATCTGTATGTTTCGCTGGCTCATAATCTGGGATTGGATGTAATCAGTGTTATTGTCAGCAGACATATGTTTCCCGCTGTGTGTTTTGACGGCGGGCACGGCAGATCTTACGAGTTTGACGGCAAGACATATTTCCATATGGAAGCGACTGACGAAGTTCCGGTTGCGGGAAGATACTGGGACATTCAGTCTGTCGAAGCCGCCGATTATCCTAAAATACCGACAGAGCAGTTCAAAGAATATTTGGCGGAAATGTAACATACGGAATAATTAATCTGCGTGAATTTTTACGGTTTCAGTGCAAAATACGCATCGGAAAAATATTTTTTTCGTATAAGGAAACGGTATTATCAATTAACACGGACCCATCTTACAAAAGGCGTTATTCCATGACAGAAAAGCGAACCCCCGAACAGATAAGTTACAATATGTCCCGTATACGCAGCAAAGACACGAAAATAGAGCTTATGTTAAGGAAAGAACTGTGGTCGAGAGGAATCCGATACAGAAAAAATGTTGCCGGTATTATCGGAAAGCCCGATATAGCCTTCATAGGACCGAAAGTGGCCGTATTCTGTGACAGCGAATTCTGGCACGGATTCGATTGGGATGAAAAGAAACACGACATTAAAACCAACAAAGAGAAATGGATAGCAAAAATAGAACGCAATATGGAAAGAGACGCGGAAGTAAACAAATCCCTGAAAGAGCAGGGCTGGACGGTTTTAAGATTCTGGGGCAACGAAATCGAAGATAATGTTTCGGCATGCGCCGACGAAATAGAATCCGTACTGGCCGATAAAAAGAGGTGCGAGACCGACCGACGGAAACAACGCGCTCCGAACGATGCCGAGAAGTAAACAAAACTGTTAATCGTACATTCCGATTATTGTACATTTCACAGATTGCATATTACATATCGGTGAATTATTCTTCCGTATGGCAGAATGGGCGGTTTGCGACATGAACTATTTCAGAAATCCATGCCCTCGTCCCTCAGTCTGTCCCAGATTTTTTTAATGGCGTTGCATTGTTTTTCCGACGGGGCTTTTCCCGAGGTATTCATACGTGCGGCAACCGAAAGTAAATCCGTGTCAAACCCATTCAGTTGTTTGTTTTCAATGCCCCAATTAAGTACCCTTTCCCAGTATCTTTCTCCCTGGTTTACCACCCATATGCTGTTGTTCATATTGGCCTTTCGGGTCTCGTCCTTACGGGCAGTCCGGGTATTGTATTCTGTTCGTTTTGTAGACGTGACAAACTTGTTGATATCCGCAATAAAATCGATTTCCATCGGCCAGACAATATCCCATGCAGTTTTGCTTTTACAGTAATCAAAGAGATTTCTGGAAGTGTCCTCTATTTCGGTTTGTAACCGCTCACGTATTTTTTCGGCGTTATGCAAAAGCTGTTCCAGCAACTCCTCGGGTGCAGATTGAAGATCCCAAATAAGATCCAGATTCAGATTATACCCTTTCTGATTCAACATATGAATCAGTTTGGATATAGAATAGGATGTCAAACATTTTCCTTCCCCCGAGACGACCCAGGGGGCTATACTTCTATTGGTCAGTTTTTTTCTTAAAGACTCGTAAATGATTGCAACGGCAACGGTTTCTTTGAAATAACGATCATTGATATTTGCACCGGGTATATTTGTGGAGGTCCACTCCTTTTCCACATCTTCTCCGAACCGTACGAAATTGGCTTCGGGTGCCTTACTGACGTCGTAAGGTTTCTTTTCCAGGGTGTTTCTGTATCTGGCAAAATCTGTTTTGGTGATAACCTGATTTTTGGGATTTTCTATTTGAAATTTTCTGATTTCGGAAGGGGACATACCCAGTGTTTCCTGCATATAGGATCCGCGGGCCCTCTCATAATACCATTTCGTGGAATAAACAGAACCCTGTACGGCGGGAGCGCTGATTCTGCGGGAAATTCTTTCAATTTTGATATGGAAAGGAGAGTTCGAAAAGAAATCGGACTTTCCGACTTTATTCTGGCTGTTGGAGTATTCGGATATCAGCCTGGTGATTTCCTCGGGCGCTTCTTCGGGGATTACACAGATTTTCATAGGCACGTATATATCGCTGACGTCCACGGGATTTCTGCCCGTGGTCGCGTTGTATATCGTTGCCGTGGTCTGGCCTCCGTTGACGATCTGCAATGATTTCATTCTTGTAATCTTCAAACCTTCGGGTGTAGATTCAAGCTCGATTTCGTTTGCCGTGGTGGTAATTCCGTTATTGTATGCAAAAAACCGCTTGGGTTCGTTTTTAATGGAATCCCTTATACCTTTGTTTACCTTGCCCCTGAATGATAAAAACGATCTGACATTGGATTCCAATAACTGCCCTCCGTATTTTTCGTAAAATTCGGCCAACAGTTTTCCTGGCATAACGCAGAGGTACGCGTCGTAATCGGCACCTTCGGAAATTTCGTTGGCTTTAATGCAACTGATTCCCTCGTAACCGTAATCTTCCAAAACAATATCGATGTCCTGGTTGATCCTTTTGGACATCAATTCCGTAAAATATTTTTCTATGTCCCATACAGCGACGTGAGTCTGTTTTCCGTCGATGTATTCCACATTCAGTCCTTTTATCGTTCGATCGCTGAGTTTATCGTCGGTAATGACGAATATGCGGAATCTTTCTATTTTGGATTTCGATTCTTTAAAAAGATCTGCAACATTATACGCCGGCGAACCCTTTCTGAGAAATTTGAATATGGTCCCGTCAAAAGAGTGTTTGACGAATCTTATTACACGTTCGCACATGGTTTCTATATCGGTTTTGGTGAACGTGCCCGGTTCGTCGTTTCCGGTATATTTACAACAGAACAGGGACAGGGTGCCGTCGATTTTATTTTCATCGTCAAAAAAGAAACCGTCGATTTCAATTTTTTTGTTATTCGGCCCCGAACCATTGAAATAACACGGGTTGAAACCGTCGCACTGAGACAATTCGCACAGCTCGTTTGCAATTTCGGCAAGGAAAGACTCGCGTCTGTCGTCCTCTTCGCCGTATTCGGAATTAACGCGGTTAATAATTTCTGTTCTGAATGCACCGGAATCCATTATGAGGAATTGTTTTTCGAATATATAATGTGAACTTCATAAAACAATAAATTACATCGGTGCCAGATGTACTGTTTTTAGAATCAAATATATATAAAGAACCCATCCTAATTATGATTAAATGAAGGGTATCGAAGATGAATGTTACAAGCCCCTATGGGATTGGGTGAGCAGGGCAAGGAACAGCGGCACACCGTGGGAGGAAATAAAATCCAAGGCCGATTCCACATCCGGCGGCGTCAATTTCATTGAATATAACATTGAAAATAATTTCTGGCCCGAGGATTCGGCACAGGTGTGGCTGAGCATTGCAGAGGGGGTGCTCAACATCGAATCAAAAGCGGGTGACGCCATCAAAAGAGCGGAAAGTTCCACGATATACGGTCACGATCAGAAGAATACGCTTAAAGTCCCTTCGGAAGAGGATTCCAGCTGGTTTCTTTATAAACAAAAATTAAAGAAAAAAGGTTTCAAAAATATTGAAACAATAGAAGCCGAGTGTCTGAATATATTGAATAATCTTAATTCTGACACAAAGGGGGAACCCGTTAAAGGTATGGTTGTGGGAAATGTACAGTCGGGTAAAACGGCCAATATGACAGGACTTATTGCGATGGCGGCGGATTACGGGTGGAACATATTCATAGTCCTGTCGGGAACCATAGACAGTCTTAGAGTTCAGACCCGAGACAGGATGTACAACGACCTGGACAATACCAACGGGAGACTGAAGTGGAACACGATTAACCATATGAGTCCCGACAATCAGGATCATCCCCCCGAACGGATAAAGCTGGGTGCGAACAGCATAGAAAGGTACCTTACAATATGTTTAAAAAATAAAAAAAGGCTTCAGGATGTGCTTCGCTGGATCAATAAAGACACCAATAAAAAAAGACAGATGAAGATTTTGGTCATCGATGATGAAGCCGATCATGCCAGCGTCAATACGGCGCCGTTCGATGAGGAGCGCAAGACAATCAACAGGCTGATTTTGAACCTGATTGACGGGAAGACTCACGCAGGAGAAAAGGAAGGGGATTATGCGGCGATGAATTATATCGCATACACCGCGACGCCGTATGCAAATTTCCTCAGCGAAGGTTCGGAAGAATCGCTTTACCCCCGTAATTTCATAACCCTCCTTTCGCCTCCCGACGTATATTTCGGACCCAGTGAATTATACGGATACAATGATCTGCCCGGCCTGAGCATAATAAACACATACGAAGACACGGACAAATCGATAAAAAGTTTGCACGACGGCAAAACGGAAGAGTTGCCCGAGGGATTGAAGGACGCAATATGCTGGTTTATAAGCTGTGTCGGTGTTCTGAGGAAACAGGATTTTAAAAAGCCCGTAAGTATGTTGATACACACCAGTGTTGCCACGGAACACCACGATAACGTGGCAAACGCCGTGCGTACGTATCTGGAGAACGAGAAAAGCGAAATTCTTGAACGTTGCGAATGGATATATTCAGAGCAAACCTCCGATTTCTCAAAATCGCAGTTTCAGTTCGAATACCCCGAATACGGCGAATCGGATAATTTAAAAGACTATCCCCCGTTCGATGAAATACGAAAGTTCGTTGAAGAATTGATAGACAGGCCTTCCGGCCACATCAGATTTGACGATAATGCCGAAAGGATATACCATAAAGGCATTCATCTATGCATCGACAACAGCTCGGGATTAACCCTGAGCGATGATGAAGACGCACTACCCAGACTATTGTATCCCGGGCCTGGGGATGTCAATGTACCCAATACCCCTGCTTTTATTGTGGTGGGGGGAAACACGCTTTCCAGAGGATTGACGGTTGAAGGTCTCGTAAGCACATATTTTGCCAGACCCGTCAGTCAGGCCGATACTCTGATGCAAATGGGGCGATGGTTCGGATACAGAAAAGAATACGAACTGCTTCCGAGAATCTGGATGTCCGAAAATTCAAAAAAGTCTTTCGAAGAACTGGTAATTCTCGACAACTCTCTCAGGGAATTCATACGTGAAAATTACAATTTCATGACGCCGGAAGAATTTCCGCCCAAAGTTCGGAAATTTCCGAAGTCTTCTTATCTCAAACGGGTAACATCCGCCGTTAAAATGAGGGGTGCCGTTGAAACCGATTACGATTTCGATGGTACGATGGTGGAGACCACAAGTTTTGACAAAAACCCGGAGCATCTGCTGAACAATATTCGGATTACGGAGAATTTTATCAAATCTCTCGGCTGTAAACCCGAAAAATCAGAACATGTCGAAGCCCTGGTATGGCGTGAAATAGACGGTAATACCGTATTCAATAATTTCCTTGCGAAATTTAAATTCAGCGGCCGACAGAAAAATTTCAACGAACTCGAATCGATGAAAGCCTGGATTAACAATAAAACCGATTCCTATCATTGGAATGTGATATTGGCTGGTATCGGGAAAAGCAGACACGAACCCTGGTGTATCACCGAAGATATCCGTATAAATAAAGTGGAGAGAAACACCACGTACGAAAAAGACGATTCCGTTTACATAGGATCGTCCCTTTCGTCGCCCAAAGACAGAATTGCAGACGTACAATCAAGTACACTCCGCGAAACCTCCCCGTCGGAAGAAGTTTACGAAACGATGCTGTCTTCCGGTTATATAAGATCCAATTGGAGAACCGTAAGGAAAAACGGAGGGTTGCGCGACACACCCGTTTTGATGATATACTGTATTTCAAAAGATTCCGAACCCACCAGTAAAAACAGATTCAAACTGAACGTGGAAGAGGATATCATAGGTATTACAGTAATCATGCCGGGAGTGAAAGCAACAAAGGCCGCCGAAGCCAGGCATCTGCAGCTGTCTCCCGCTTATTTCGAGGAGAGGTAACTTTGGATATACAGATCCTTGAACAGGGACGGATGTCCCAATCCGGCAAATCACTTATTGATTCGATTCAGGCAAGATCCATAGGGGGATTGGATCTGCTGATACGGGAATCCGTGCAGAACAGTCTGGATGCAAGTTTAAAAAGAGAGCCCAAGACCAGGGTCGATATGGATTTTATAACAGGGGTTTTCAAAGCCAGGGAATTTAATGCGGAGTTCGAACACATAACGGAAAGACTGAACGGAAGATATCCCGGCGAAAATTACAATTTCATTGCCGTAAAGGATTCCAATACTTACGGACTTACGGGTTCGAATGACATAAATTCTGACGAATCAAGGTTGCAGAGTCTCGTATATCATATAAGCAAAAAGCAGACCGAAGAAGGGTCCGGCGGATCATGGGGATTGGGTAAAACTGTGTTTTTCGGAATAGGGATGGGACTGGTCATCTTTTACAGCAGAACTTTCGAAAACGGGGAATATATATCAAAATTGGCGGCGACTCTTTTTGAAGATAAAGACGGCAATCCTTTGGTTGCCGAAGAAAATCCCAGAGGGATATCGTTCTTCGGAAAATACGAAGACGGCATCGAGTTCCCCACAGAAAGAAGCGTAACCGTTCCTATTAACGATGAGTCGTACATAAGGAATTTCTTGCAGATATTCGGCATAAGCCCGTATGAGAACGAAAAGACGGGCACCACGATAATAATTCCGTACGTTCTTCCCGAAAGACTATTGGAAGAGGTAAGGCCCATACATGACGAAGACGCGGATTGCAGGGATCCGGTGTGGGTTTCGTCGATTGAAGCATATTTCAAAATAGCTCTTCAAAGATGGTATTTTCCGCGACTGGCCAATCCCGAGTATCAGGGTTCGTGGTTAAAGGCATGCATCAACGGGGATTGCATATCAAGAGAAAAGATGCATCCGATTTTTCAGCTTTATCAGGGACTTTACAACGTAACTTTGAACAACAACCAACCTGCTAAACTGTTGGATAAGTTTGAATACGAAAAAATAGAGATAACAACCAACAGGGTCGACGGGCAGGTCGCAGGATATGTGGGTGCCGCACTTGTAGACGTCGGCGACCTGAATCTTACAAACGAATATTACAGGAACATATATTCCTACGTCGGGAAATACGATGCCGCATTGGGGTCGCCCGTTGTGACATTCACCCGGAACGCGGGGATGCTGATCAGATATGAAACCGAAAACAGCAAATGGGTTCCCAGGTTTGAAAACTCGGACGAAAACAAGACTTTGATTGCGGTGTTCAGACTGGCTTCGGACAAAAAACTCAAGGACGGATCTTCGTTGGAAGAATATGTCCGCGGCAGCGAAAAAAGCGATCACAACAACTGGGAGGACTACAGACAGTCCGATGTCATTGAAAAACTGTCCGGCAATACGGGAAGAAAATTGAGAGATGCGTTTATTGCGAAAGATGATGTCATCGAATTGCGTGAGCGTTCAAACCTCTCGGGATTGTTCGCGGAAATACTCCTCCCCGAACGCATGTCGTCGGCGGATACGTCATACGATAAACAGACCGATTCACCCCGCGCCGCAGGTACGCGCCGTAAACAGAAACTAAAATCGGGGTATAAATCGAGACTGGATGTGGAAACATCCGTTTTAGAAAACGATTTGCGCGTTATTGAGTTTTACCTGAGATCGGATTCCTTATCAAAGACGGCGGAAATATACTTCGAGGTCAACAGCGAAAGGGGTTCCGTCAGTTGCGCCGAGTGGGAAACCGAATTCGATACAAGGTTTCCGCTATCTGTGATATCTTTCGAACTGAGCGTCCCGTCGGAGAAAAACGGTAAATCCGACTTCCATGCGGACAGGTTTGATTTTTCCCGCAAAGTATGTGTTTTCGACGGACATACCGTTATTGCCAAAAAAAGTGAAAAAGGCGCTGTTTACAGTATGTATGTTCAGTCGGAGAAACCAGGTTTTGAATTCAAAGGACGTCTCTCGGTAAAAAGCGACATTCAATCAACATCTTTTGAAATCAAACACGTTTCGCCGGGGGTGTTGGAATGAAATCCAACAGAATATCTTTTTTTAATAGGCTGGAAGACACCGATTTGTTGAGAAAAATAAAATTTTCGGCAACCCCTTACGAAGCATCTTACGAATTCAAAGATCAGAAAGTGGAGCTGAGTTTAAAACCCGATGATTATGACCTCAGAAAATTCAACGTATCGGACGAGAAAGCATTATGGAATATATCCAAAGACGGTTTATTTCTGAGGAGGACAATACAGATTAAGCACCCTGAATTGTTATTCGACGATTCGGGAATAACGGATCGAAATTCGATATTGGGCATCGCGGCCGTATGTGTTTCAACGGAATCCGACCGGTTGGAGGTATTCGGAATATGTGAACTGAATTCTGAAAACGATGCGGTAAACATACCGTTCAAATTTGAACTGTCCCCCGGGAAATACCGCGGAAATGTCATCATTAAAACAATTCTGTATCTGGTTGAAAACAATGAGGAACAGTCGAGGTTTCCGAAGCAGTCGGGCACTGTATTGGGGTCATTGGATGAATTTCACATGATTTTGTCCGATGACAGACAATTATTCCCCGTGTACGAAGTATCGGAGCCCGATTCGCCTCTGTGGTGGGCTGTCTGCAACTGGAGCGATATCGAAGAAGACGCCTTTGTTTCCGAGAATATTGCCGTGGTTTTCAACAATTCGCACCCCATGTACAAATATATCGAATACACAAGTGTAAACAAAGATTTCAATAAAGGTTATCTTGCGGAAATAATGTCCTCGGCAATACAAGTCATCATTGAAAAAATGAAAGAATCCGTCGAAGAGTGGGACAGGATTGTTTCAAACGCAACGTTCAGGGAAGGCACAATCGCGTTCATGATAAAATACATGAAAGACACCTTCGAATGGGACTTTTCATCCCCGGAGTTAACCGCGAAAACAGTCAGGGCACATATATATTCCAGGATGATGTTAAAATGAATTGGAAAAGAATGTCCAGGGGCGATGCGTCTTCTTTGGCAAAAGAGTGGGATTCTCTTAACGGAGAGGAGGTTCTGAACAGGATGGACGCACATTCCGAATCATTGCCCGTATCGCCTAAAAATTACAGAATGATGCATTTTGATATTCTGGAATTTTACGAAGAATCCCGGGATACGGTACAGGGGGGCCCCAAAGAAAAGTACAATTCCGATTTGGATTTCGGACTGAAATTGTATGAATATCTCAATGAAAAACACGGAATGGATGCCGTAACAGCCTCCGACGACGACGTATGGCGCTACATGCAGATGGAGGTCGTTCCCGCAATCATATTCGACAGATGGCCCGCCGATGACGTCCGAGGCAATATCAACGATGAAAGATTCTGGAAAAACTCCAGGCGTATCTGGTTGAAAACGCTTTGGTGGTATGTGCACCTCTCCCTGCAAAACGACTCATTGACGGAAACCCGAAAAATACTGTCCGAAAACAATTCCGACACTATATCTCAGCTTGTTGAAAGATCGGGGGTCGGATACAGAATAGATTTGTACCGTGAAATAATGAAAAGACTCTATCTGTCCGAGTCCTCCGATCGTAATCTTCTGCGTAAAGTCCTCAAGTTAAACGTTGTTCATTGCGCAACCATCGAACCTCTGCTGTTCGCTTCAGGTCTGGGCGAATACGTAGAGAATCTGTTTGCGTATTTCGAATGATCTCCGAACAGATTGCCCATTCGCCCGATGTTCTCCTTTGTATGACAATTCCGATTCCGGACCGATTGCCGAGACACAGATATGTTTTGAGAGGCGCGGATGTATTCGGATAATCGTAGGTGGCGTAGCATATCGCATAAACGCATTTCCGGACAAAGGGGGACAATCGCCCTCTTTATCCGCGGACAGATCGGATCAATGCACGATTGAATAAAATATCGAACGAGTGACAGAGCATGCAGAGTCATATGGTGCGGAAAGACAGTGATGTCGGCATATGATTTGAAAAATAAGAAAGAATGTGGAACAATAAGCATTCATTTGAAAAATTTTTATGCAGAAATTACGGGCAATCCATACTTTGAAAGTTTTCAACAAACACAGTGCAAAAACCCCGTGGAATATCTCATTCGCGCCTCAACCGGATAACGGGATTGAAACTTAAGGCCTCGGGGATTATCGTTATAAAATTTATTATAAGATCCTGTGTCTGAATTTAAAACCCGATCATATTACCGGATATGAATCGATGCTCCTACAATCAGAATAACGAACTAAAAATCCGTAATTGAAGATGTTGGATTGTTTACAAAATTTATGTTTTGATTTTTAAGTAATTTATTGTCTGTAACCAACGGAGAACATAATAAAAACAGATATATTTTTTACTATGAGTAATTACAATTCTAACCAGATACATTAATTATACAGAATAGAAATCGTCGAATGTCCGGGTTAGATTGTAAAAAGGATAGTTTAAATTGCTATAGTATATAAACATAACGTGTAAAATTTCGGAAACACGTCAAAACAGAAAGATTCCTTCGTTAATGAAGTTCATTTCCGGTTTGGATTGTTCCTATCAGGTTGCAGTAATTAGGCCATGGGCCGGAAATGCAACACTGTTCAATATTGCTATAATCCGACACTTGAAAGCTGATGGAGAAAGCCAAGTCGACTTAAAAAAATACAAGGTGTCCCGCAGTTAATTTTGTTATGATGAGAAAAGTGGCGGATGTCGGAATATATTTCGAACAGCGAACAGAATATACGTCTTAATCCAAACTATAAAATCCGCATCGTATGTTAAAAAAATCGGATCTGAACTTTGTTCTATGACGTATTAAAATAAGAAAGATTCCGCATAATAATTTTATTCGCGCGTCGATATTCTATTGTTTGAAAAATTATCGTGAGCATCTGCAGAATAGAATTGCAGAATTATAGCTAGAATATAATCGAACACATTTTAATCCCGATTCGACAGACTGTCCGGTTTAAGATGTAAAATCGTCCTTAAACGGCTTTTGGATAAAAGTCCCCCGGAATTGCGAAGCCGTATGTAAAATTCAGCATGAAGCAACGAGAGTCATCGTGTATAATCATACTCACTTGTTACATTTCGGAGAATCCTGTGTCGAGGTTCGGACGTGTTCATCGAGTATCGGTTTTATATTTTCAGCAATGGCTTTTATAACCGAAACGGTAACGGAATTTCCCAATTGCATGTACTTGCGGGTTTTGGGAACGGGGAATATGAAGTCTTCGGGAAATTTTTGCAATCGGGTCCATTCGTTCGGAGTCATAACTCTGATATTTTTTTTATTGAACGGCCGTTTGGTCCGGGGATTGATATCGGGTAATTCGGTGCGTTCATCATAAAGCAGGTTCCTTTCTCTGCCCATTCCTCCGCAGATTACGGCACTCGCTATATCGGACGGCTCTTTGATGAGATAGCCGAAACCCTGCCCCTTCGATTCATGATTTTTTCTGTGTCTTTCCAGTGTTTGGAAATACTGTTCGCTCAGGAAGTAAGAACAGTCGACGGGATCCTTTTCCAGGATATCTTTGAGAGTTTTGGTGACTTTTTTCGAATCGGGGAATTTGAAGTTCTTCGAATCAATTTCGTTTCTGAAAGCCACTATGTACACCCGTTCTCTGTTTTGCGGAGTATCGTAATGTTTACTGTTTAGAACATCCCAGTATGGCGTGTAACCGATTTCTTTGAAAGATTTCAAAATCGTTTTGAAAGTCCTGCCCTTGTCAATGGAAATCAATCCTTTGACATTTTCACAGAATATGACCATGGGCCTCTTGTCATTGCATATCCGGATTATGTCATAAAACAGCGTTCCCCGCGTTTCATCCCTGAATCCTTTTTTGTAACCTGCATTACTGAATGCCTGACACGGAAATCCTGCCATGCATATGTCAAAATCCGGAATGGATTTCGAATCTATCGCGGTTATGTCCCCCTCGACTGTTTCAGGGGTTTGAAAATTGGCCATATACGTTTTGACAGCATTGGAATCGATTTCCGAGGCCATCTTTACTTCAAAATTTTCACCGAAAGCCTGTTGAAAACCGAGTCGGATGCCACCTATGCCCGCAAAAAGATCGATTGCTCCGTACCTGGAACGATTATCGGTTGTTATTTCATTGTTTTCGATATTACAATCATAAAATTCCGTATCGGAAGAAGGAATCTGTTTTTTTGTAGACGAAGGTTCCGAACGGTAATCAATCACATGGGAAAAATTGATTTTAGAATCAGGATTATTCTTTTCAGTATCGGAAGCGGTATTGTAATTATTCATTGTTATATATTCTCCGATGCGATGGGGAAATCGAAATACGCAAAGGATGCGGTAACTGTTTCGCCGATTTCCGCACGAATGCCGTTGTTTGAATCGGCAACGGCAGTTACCGATTGATTATTGTCATGCATTTTATGATTCAAAAATTTATGTCAGATATAAAGAGATTGGCTATTATCGGACGAGGGAATTCAATAAAAGAACAAGAGGGAATTTTAGAATTCCGTATTCGCCCGATTCGGAGTACCCTCCCAGAAAGATATATAATTCAATATTGAATGGTAAACGCAATGTCTGTAACTTCGACTTCATCCTGCGAAGCCACTTTACCCGCCGAAGGTGCCGAGTACACCGTCGGCAGTATGTTTGCGGGCATTGGCGGCATATGTATCGCTTTTAAGAACGCGGGAGCCGATGTGATTTGGGCAAACGAACTTGATAAGTTTGCCTGCATGACTTACAGGAAGAACCTGGGTTCCGATTACCTCGTAGAGGGAGACATAAAAGATTTGGATGTAAACACCGTCCCGAACGTTGACATACTTACCGCAGGATTTCCCTGCCAGGCATTTTCCATCGCAGGCTACAAAAAAGGATTCAGGGATGAAAGAGGCGCTTTGTTTTTCGAAATTCTGCGTATTATGGATGAAAAACATCCGAGGGTTGTGTTCTTGGAAAATGTTAAAAATCTTGTCGGTCACGACAACGGGCAAACTTTCGAAAATATATTGCGGTGTCTGAAGGATCGCGGATATTTCGCATATCATCAGGTTCTTAATACCATGGAATACGGAGACATTCCGCAAAACAGAGAACGGACTTATATCGTAGCCTTCAAGGATAAGAGGGATGCGGAAAAGTTTTCGTTCCCCGAAGCGGTTCCTCTGACAAAATCAATCAGAGACATTATAGACGCCTCGTCCCAAAAAGATGAATTATTTTATTACAAAAAAGACTGGCTTCATTACGGCGAATTAAAAAAGATAATGAAGAACGAGAATACAGTTTACCAGTGGAGGCGGACATACGTCAGGGAAAACAAAAGTGACGTCTGTCCCACACTTACGGCAAACATGGGCACTGGCGGCCATAATGTCCCGTTGATAATAGACGATTTCGGTTATCGCAAACTCACGCCTTCCGAGTGTTTGAAATTTCAGGGGTTCCCGTCCGATTTCAGATTTCCCGATATAAGTAACGGAAATATGTACAAACAGGCCGGCAATTCCGTGTCGGTGCCCGTTGTTCAGAGGATTGCCGAGAATATACTGGATGTCATGAAAAAGACGGATTCGGGAATGTAATATGGCAATGGACGGATTTTCCGAGTCGGAAAAAGAAAATTATAAAAATTTGATTAAAGCGGTATCCTCCATATCCAATCTGTTTTCCGACAGCGACAAGCCCTATATCGATTACAGATTGGCTGAAAATATGTTCTGCCGCTGTTTCAACGCCGAAAATCTATCCAGGTCCGATTGTTCGATAGATGCCCGCATCGACAGAACCGGCATAGGCATCAAAACGTTTCTGGATAATACGGAAACCCAGAAAATTGCCGAATTCAATAAAGACAGTACAAAATACAGAGATTTGGAAAATGAAGCGATAATAAGAGCCGTTTCAAAATTAAGAAATCAAAGACTGGAATTCACAAAGAGCGCATACGGTGTGGATGAAACATTATATCACTGTATGATCCGCGGTTCCGGCATAGTGCGGATAATCGAGAATCCGATGGAGCTTGTCAGTTTAGACGACATATCGGATATATCAGTTAAAAAAAATGTCATTGTCTTTACTGACGGGCTTTGCGAATACAGATTCAACAAGTCAAAAAGTACATTGTACAAGAAATTCGATTGTGACGAATCATTACTGGATGTCGAAGTGGAAATAATAGAGGACCCCTTTGAGATACTGCTCGGGCTTCAAAAAGAAATCCGTGTTTCCTCCCCTGCAGTACCTCCCAGGGAGTACGTTGTTCTTCCTTTGTATTCCGACGGTAAATCGGGGCGGTACGTTCCCAGAAAAAGCGGGTTGAATCAGTGGAATGCTTCGGGACGCACCAGATCGTACGACGAAGTTTACATCCCCATTCCGATCCGCATACACAGGATGCATCCTACATTTTTCCCGGACAGATTCGTCGACTTTGATCTAAGATTGCCCGACGGTAAAACAATCCTGTCCGCCAAGGTATGTCAGGACAGCGGGAAGGCTCTGATGACCAATCCGAATGCCGCATTGGGGGAATGGATACTGAGAAAAGTTCTGAAGGTTCCAAAAGGCGAGCTTGTAACATATGAATTGTTGGATGATTTGGGTATAAACTCCGTCATAATTTACAAAAATTCCGAGTCGGACTATTCTATCGATTTCACCAATTGTGATTTCTGCGATGAAACGATGGAATTGAACCCTGAGTTATTATCCGGCGGATTCTGTTCAAAACGTGATTACTAACTGTTTTGAAAGTTACCCTCTGTCGGAAATATAAAAATAAAATAATCTTTTCGAAAGAGAGTTTGGTGCACCTGTTACCGCATATCCGTGCTTTATTATATTAACGGCAAACCCGATAATCCAAAGAAGAATAAGGTGTCGATTCAATTGTCGAAACTAAAAAAATGGTTTGAACGGAACGGAATGGCATTTGCTATAGTCGTATCCGTTGCAGTATCGTTGATACTGATAATTTCCGTATATCTGTACGAAAACAGTTGGACCGCTGCGGGAACCGTTGCTCTTGCATGTTTCGGCGCGATAGAAATCGCTTTCAGTTACGTCAGTACAATGGAACTGAAACGCGACAGAATACCCTATGTGCACGTTAATTTCACA
>DAHY01000015.1 GCA_002498605.1 Methanomassiliicoccaceae archaeon UBA404
GTTCTTATGGAGACCCACGAAGACATCAGCAACATTCTCGGCATGGACGAATACATCGATTTACTGATACCCAGAGGATCCAACAGTTTTGTGAAATACATAGAAGACAACACCAGGATTCCCGTAATGGGACATTCCGAGGGGCTGTGCAACATATACGTTGACGAATACGCGGATTTGGAGAAAGCCTTCCGGGTGACTTTGGATTCGAAGATTCAGTATCCCGCGGCATGTAACGCCGTTGAGAATCTGTTGGTACACAGCGCCGTAGCCGAAAAATTCCTTCCGGGAATGTGTAAACTGTTCAGGGACAACGGCGTGGAAATCCGCGGAGACGAAAGAGTCGTTGCGACAGAAGGCGTCGGCGAAATAATTCCCGCCGCCGAAAACGAATGGGCGATAGAATACAATGAACCCATAATCGCAGTCAAAACCGTGGATTCCGTGGAAGAGGCCGCGGAATTCATAGGAAAATACGGATCGGGACACACCGACGCAATAGTAACGGAAAACAGGGAAAACATGTCTTACTTCGTAAAAATGGTCGACGCCGCCGATGTGTTCGTAAATGCTTCCACCAGATTTGCGGACGGATACAGATTCGGCAAAGGAGCCGAAGTCGGCATAAGCACCGGAAAGATACATGCGAGAGGCCCGGTGGGAATGGAGGGCCTGATGATTTACAAATACATCCTCATCGGCGAAGGCCAGGACGTCAGGGATTACGCCGGCGGCACGAAGAAATTCAAGCACAGGCAGGTTGAAAGGGAGTGTCCGCTTTGAGCGACCGAAAGGCTTTGACCGAAAAGCTCAGACGCATAGTTGTAAAAGTGGGAACCTCGTCGATAACAAAAAATTCCCCCGAAGAATCGATGAAATTCCTGGAGGACGTGGCATATCAGGTAAAGATGCTGAGGGACCGGAACATAGAGGTTCTTTTGGTGTCTTCCGGCGCTATCGGATTGGGATTGGACGCTATGGGCATCGAAGCCCACCCCAAGGACATACCCACACGTCAGGCGGCGGCTTCGGTCGGACAATCCGTGCTGATGCACAGATGGAACACCGCATTTGAAAAATACGGTTTGATCGGAGCCCAGATTCTCCTGACCATGGATGCTTATTCGGTCAGGGAAACCGCAAACAATCTCGACAATACGATAGAAACTCTGTTGGAGAACGGCGTGGTGCCGATATTCAACGAAAACGATGCCATCTGCACAAAGGAAATAGACGTTGTGTTCGGCGATAACGACAGGCTGTCGGCGGTCATAGCCAGCAACACCGAATCCGATCTTTTGATAATCCTGTCCGATGTGGACGGCCTTTACGATAAAAATCCGAAAATATATCCGGACGCAAAACTGATAAGCACCGTAGAATCAATCGATGAAGTCATTCATATGGCCGGAGACCCCACCACCCGTGTCGGTGTGGGCGGCATGAAAACCAAGTTGGAAGCCGCCAAAATATGTGCCGATGCCGGATGTCTTATGGTTATCGCGTCGGGGTTCGAGGAAGGCATCATCGCCGATGTGGTTTTCGGTAAGGACGTGGGAACAATATTCGTATCCAATTCAGAAATACCAAAGAAGAGACGTTGGCTTAAATTCGCAAGTCCCAGAGGGACGATAACGATTGACAGCGGCGCGGCAAAGGCTCTCAGGATGCACAAGTCCCTTCTCCCGGTCGGCGTGACGGGAGTGTCCGGTATTTTTGACAGAGGGGACATGGTCGAAATAAAATTCGGAGAGAAAACCATAGCCCGCGGCATTACCAATTACAATTCGGAAGACGTAATTTCCATGATCGGTCTGCGAACTTCCGAGATCAACGAAACGATGGGATGCAACCGGAACACCGATGTAGTCGACCGCGAAAATATGGTTCTGATCTGATTACGATTCGGGTTCTGCCTTAACCTCAACATCGGTACGTTCTCCCCAGACGGAAATACCGGAGGCATCCAGAGATATTCTGCTTCTGTTGAATACCGGCGTTTTCTTTGCGGCCTTCTGACGGTTGTAGTCTCTGAGGGCTTCCATCACATAATCGGTCAGCAACAGAACCGCAATCATGTTGGCTATTCCCAGCACCGCCATTAGGATATCCGACAGGCTCCACACCAAATCCGCCGGAATCAGCGAGGAAACGAAAATCGAAACCATGATGCCTATCTTGAGTATCAGCGAGAAAATCGGTTTTTCGGACAGGAATTTCAGGTTGACTTCGCATATGGAGTACGAACTGACAATACTGACTATGACGAACATAAGAATAATCGCGGTCAGCAGATAAGGCGCGTAGACTCCGAAAATACCGCTGCTCATGGCGGCAGACACAAGCTCCACCCCGTCTTTTATGTTAAGTAAAGATCCCAATGTGGGACTTGTCAGTATTATCAATGCGGTTCCGGTACAGATTACGGTATCCAGAATTACACCGAAAGACTGGGAAAGACCCTGTTCCACGGGGTGAGGCACATCTGCGGCGGAAGACACGTTCGGAATCGCTCCGATACCGGCGGTGTTGGAAAACACGCTTCTTTTAAGGCCGAATATCAAAGCGGCGGCCATGCTTCCTCCGATGAAGCTGTCCAATCCGAAAGCTCCCTTCAGAATCATAATGATGGCATCGTCGATGTATCTCCAGTTGAAGACAACGGTTACTATCACCATAACGAACCAGATTATCGACATGACCGGTACAAACTTTGCCAGGGATTTTGCCACACCCTTGATTCCGCGGAACATCATAACGCCGGTGGTCAGCGACAATATGATTGCAAACAGCATTCTGTATTCTTCGGCATCGAAAGTACTGACAAAAGAACTTGTTGCGCTGGAGGCCTGTATTCCGATGAATCCCACGGCATACGTCAATACAATCAGTATTGCAACAACCGCCGCAAACACGGGACTCTTCAGACCGTTTTTAATGTAGTACGCGGGACCTCCGTGGAAAAGACCGTCGGATTTCTTTTCCTTGAATATCTGACCCAAAGTGCATTCCGCAAAACAGCTGGCACAGCTTATCAGGGCAAATACCCAGATCCAGAACATGGCTCCGGCACCGCCCATGATAATTGCCAAGGCAACGCCGGCGATCTTTCCTATTCCTATTCGGGCTCCCACCCCGACCCAGAAAGCCTCATAAGACGAAACCGATTGTTCGCTGGTACTCTCGGTACCCCTGAAGGACAATTTCATGGATTCAAAAAATCTGGTAAACTGGATTCCTTTGAATTTGTAGGTAAGATACAAACCTATACCGATCAGGACTACGAATGCCACATACCAGATGTATTCATCCGCAATAGCGATTATATCGTCCAATGTTATGCCTGACAGTACACCGTTCATGATTATTTTTTTCCACCCTTCCGATTAACAGCAATACTCGTTTGTGTGATGTTCAATATAACGATTTGTTATTATCGAACCTGTCCGTCTGTAATATTTTCGGATATAGTTTGGTACATTAAGTACTATTTCTATAAAAATCATCAATAATTATGAAGGATTGGCAACAAACCTGCCCAATTTAAAAAGTGGTCTGCACATTGAGGTTTA
>DAHY01000050.1 GCA_002498605.1 Methanomassiliicoccaceae archaeon UBA404
TCTGGTCTGCAACAACGGCAAGTTGCTGTTTCCGGGTTCGGGGTATCTGGTGGATCCCTCTCTCAGCGATTTGCTTTGGTCCAACGTCAATATACGCAACGAAGATGTAATCATCATCGGAACAGGGGAAAATCCGACAATGGCTGAAGAAGGCGCAGTTATAGCCGCCCTTACGCTGATGGGCGGTCTTCAGTTCGACAGGGACCTGAAAGATATTCTCAGTCACAGAAGCACCGGCAACGAACTTGTATCTCTGGCTTTCGCCATTCACGATCTTGTGGGCGGTCTTCCGGTTTGTGCCAAAAGCCGGGATAACCTCGGCATAAGAATCGAAAACGGAATGGTGATAGACAACACTTACACCGGTCAGGTTTTGGAAGAAGTTATCACGGTCGGTACCACCATAAGGAAGATTGCGACCTCGGGACCATACAAAGGCATTAAAGTAATTGTGACCCCTATAGATTTAGATAATCGCGTAATTGCGACCATAGGCGTCGTTGATATACGATCCATGGCCGGCGCAGATAATCTGATTAGACTGAGTAGTGATGAAGATGAGTGAATGTAAAGTAACAGTTGACGCAGGAGCTTGCAAAAGAACTACCGTGATTACCGCCGTTGGCGATGACATGGGCGTGGTGACCGTAACTCTGGATACCGATTGCGAATACCTTCAGAAGATGGCCGGACATCTGGAACCCATCACTTCCTATTTGGAAGTCGAAATTCCCATAAGTACCACGGTAACTTATAAGCTGGCTAACGAGCATTTGCCCCATGCGGCATGTCCGGTCCCCTGCGGAATAATAAAAGCTATCGAAGTCGCGGGAGATTTGGGGCTTAAGAAACACGTTTCTATAAATATCGAATAAACTTATGATTTGCAAAGAGGAAAAAAAGAATGACTTCAGATAACCCGGGTCCTGAGAGACCTCTTGAAATCGTAAGAAATCTCAGAGGCATCGTACACTGCTTCTATCTCGACAGAGGTTTGGTCGAGAGGCTTAAGGAAGAGGAAGCCAAAGTCAAAGCCCTAGGCGGCAATATTGACGTTAAGAACACGGGATTCGAAGAGGCTCTCAAAAGAGACCACCTGATATGCGTAATCAAGGATCCCCGGTTCAGACCTCCTCCCGAAGCCACTGTGGTATTGATGGACTCCGAAGACAATCTTCTGGGAACTGAAGTATTCCCTTTTACATTCAAAGCGTACGAAAACAAAGACAATCTCGTATGGCTTTCCGAAAGCTTTGTAATGTTTCCGGAAGTCAAGGGCAAAGGGAGGGAAGCTTTTGTTTTGCCTCCCGTATCTTTCCCGGAACTCTCCGAAGAAAACGGATGTGCCAGGGTCTTATCCTGCAGTCCGGCCCCCACTTCGGATCTTCTGATCAAAGAGTACTACGGGTATGAGGACGATCCCCGTCTTGCCTCGATAATAATAGCCTTCGACGACTTCAATCCAGAGTGAAATAACCCCGAAGATCTTCCAGTTTGTGTGCAAGATTTACCGTTCCGGTTACGGAGGCTATGTGATTGGTTAAAAGACCGGAGGCTGTTTTATTCAACAGACCCAGCTTTATATCCAACGCATCGGCAACATTTTTCTCTATCTTCACTTTGAAAGAATTTACTTTCCATGAATCGGTATCGATGCCCACGTCGGCTATGACGCCTATGGGCACCAATTCTTCCGAAACCACTTTTTTGCCGATCAGACTGCCTATTTTCTCATAATCCGTTTCATCGGACGCCAAAGCCCTTTGTAATTGATCCCGGGTTTCGGGTATAAGAATAACATCGTTCATGTCGTATGTTCCGATATCGAGAGAAAACTGAAGCTTTCTGAATGCGGATGCTCCGAGTACATCGCCTAGCCCCTTTACTCCCCGAACATGCAAAGAGTGCACATCCCAGGTTTCGGACGAATAGTTCACATCACTGACATTTCCGATTATGAACGCGTCACTCGTAACTATCTCTTTGTCTTTCAAAAAACTGTACGATTTCAGAGTCATGATACTTAATGTGCTACGATATAGAAAAAACCGCCGTATATTACCATGAACAGAATGAAGATTTCGGTAAACGGCAGAAGTATTGCTTATCGTCATTAATACGGTCATTATCGTTGTTCAAGACAGAATTCGACAATATCAACATCTGTGAATACAGCATCGATTGACTCTTTTTTGATGAAAATACCGGGATACCATAATATTAAGCCTGAGTCATTTCTCGCCAAAAGGCTTCTTTTTCGGAGAGGGCGGTGAAAATATGAAAGAAATTCAAAAAATGATTGAAAACGGACAACTGAACGAACTCAGTGCTCTTTTGGCGGAAATGAACGAATCCGCACTCCGCAATCTGGTTTCGGATTTGGACGCGGTAGACAAAGTGTTTGTCTTCCGCCTCTTGAATAAAAGTACGGCCGCCGGTGTTTTCGAAGACTTGGATGTGGATCAACAGGCTCTGCTGGTTTCTTCAATGGAGGATCCGGAAGTTCTGCATCTTCTGGAAATCATGGATCCCGACGATCATGCACGACTGTTCGGAGAACTTCCGGCCAGTGTTACCAAACGTCTGTTGGCAAGTATGAGTCCGGAAGCCCGAAACGCCGTCAATCTTTTGCTGGGATATCCCGAAGGATGCTCGGGGAGAGTTATGAGTCCCCGTTACATGACGGCAAGAGAGGGGCAAACAGTGGAAAACGTCCTTTACGGCCTTCATAAATCTTCTCTGCGCCCGGATGAAATGGAAAGCATTTTCATCATCGACCGCGAACGTCACTATTTGGGTTATATCCGTCTGGGACAACTGATTAAAGCCACGCCGGATACGCCCATTACAGAACTTATCAAAGGAGAAAATGTGTTCGCGTACACACGGCAGCCGCGTTCCGAAGCAATAGATCTCATTATGGAAGAGGACATACCCACTTTGGCGATTGTAGACTCCGAAAAACGCCTTGTCGGGGCAATTACCTTTGACGATGCCCTGGATATGATGGAAGAAGACACTACCGCCGATATTCACCGTTCGGCTCTGGTGGGCCCGGTAAAGACAAATATCAAGGATGCCAGCGTAAAAATGCTTTACAAAGCCCGATTGCCTTGGCTGCTGATATTAGTTTTTGTTAACGTATTTTCCGGTGCCGGTATCGCTTTGTTCGAAGAAACCATTGCTTCTGTCATTGCTTTGGTCTTCTTTCTTCCGCTTCTTATCGACAGCGGCGGTAACGCCGGAACCCAATCGTCAACATTGGTTATCAGAGCCATGGCCACCGGCGATGTGGATTCCAAAGATTGGCTGCGGCTGGTGGGCCGTGAAGCCGCCGTCGCCGTGTTGATGGGTTGTACGATGGCTATTGCCGTTTCTGTACTGGGTCTTGTACGGGGAGGTCCCGAAGTAGCACTGATTGTATCCCTTACAATGATAATCGTGGTTCTGGTGGGATCGCTTATAGGCTTGCTGCTTCCGTTCCTCATGTCCCGTCTGAAAATAGATCCGGCCACCGCCAGCGCTCCCCTTGTTACCTCGATTGCCGATATAAGCGGAGTGTTCATTTACTTCGCAATGGCCACTTGGATATTGGGAATATAACCGATTCCGGCGACAAACTCTTTCCTTTTGTTTCGGTTTAAACAGTGAAAACAAAATCCGTATCGAAATATATGATTAAATTTTGGACTCTCCGTTCAACACAGAGCATCAAAGAAGAGAGAATGCATCAAGACTGTTTTTGGAAATGGGATTTTTTTTTCGTTCGGGTTTATATTGACCGTACAGCAATTGAAGAATTTTCCGAAAATGACGGTAACGCACGCGAACTCTTTCAATTCCTTTTGAAAAGAATAGGGCTCTCGCTCATACGTTAAAGAAAATATTGTCGGTTGCCGTTTCTGGTCATACCGACATTAAAAAAAAGAAAATTTGGGTAAATGGTTTATCCGCCGCCCGAAGGCATAAATTCGGAGATGTCGACCTCGCGGGCCGTATCCTCCACATCCTTGACGGACTGCATTTTGCCTTCGAACCTCTTTTCGCGGTCTTTGTAGGCGACAGGGCTGTATTCGGATTCGGGAGCGGGTTCGAGATGTGCCAGATCATAGAACAAACCGGTAAAGTCCAGCCTAATCCATGTCTTTCCGTCTCTTTCCATGACTTCCGTCACCTTGCCGACCGTTGAAGTCGGCACATACTTGGCTATGTCGCCTACCTTCACACGATCATCCCTTGATGACTGCGGTCCTCTCACCGGCAGGGACGAATTCCCTGAGTCCGCCGCGACCGATTTCCTTCGTTATGTTTGCGAAGTCGAACTGGAGCGCAGGGTCGGCGAAAGCGACACGTATGAACGGGTTGGCTGTGAAGGCGTCTCCACGGGCTACGTGAGCCGCCTTGGGTATTCCGGTGTAACCGGACATGTGACCAACGTTCATTGCGTAGTTGGGATAGTTGGGTCCACGGGCTTCCATGGGCAGACCTTCGTCAGATCTGTAAGCGAAGGAGTTGGCGGAACCGCACTGGTCCTGAAGGTCGAATCCGTAGAATCCGAGTCTTCCGAGCCTCTCCTTGTGCTCGAGCATGGAGTAGTACCAGCAGTTGACACCGACGTCGGCGATACCGGTTGCCATGGATCCGGCGATACCGGTGGACGCTGCGGCGACTGTAGACCTCTGGGATCCACCGAAGTGGGTCTCCATAACGGCCGGGTATTTCTCGTAGGACGAGAGTGCGTAACCGTTGATGTCTTCGGCGAGGTTCATTACGGCCTCGGCGTCGCGGGGATCGAGTTTGCACAGACCGCCGTATTTGGTGTTGATCTGGTCTATCGCGTAGTATACGTAGTCTTCGAGGATGTTATCGGTGTAAGCCGCGGTTGCGTACTGTGTGAAACCGACACCTCCGGACATGTATCCTCCGAGGTAAATCTGATCGTAGATGATTGCACCGAGCGCAACAGCTTCAAGGGCTGCACGGCCGGGGTCATCGGGGTAAGCACGGTCGGACTGGGCAATATCTGCCATGTATCCGAAGGGTATTCCACCGGGTTCGTTGGGTCCTCTTGCACGCCTTGCGGGCATCATGGTACCCATGGTGATCGACTGGTGCTTGGCTGCATATGCAAAGTCTGCGATAGCCGCTTCACCGGCCGCCAGTTTGTAAGCGGAGATGAAAGCCATCGAAATCTGCATGGCTGCGTGCCTGGATGTGGTCGCACCGTCCATGACCCTACCGACGATGGTAGGGACGCGGACTGCCTGCATCAGACTGCTGCCGATTGCTTTTTTGAGCTGTTCGGCGTGGTCCTCGGGGAACAGTTTGTTAATATCGATAACAAATCTGCTGTCGATTTCGTCGATGATTTCGTCGTCACCGGAGAACACCTTCACGTAGGAGTCGTAAACCAACGCGGGGTTACATTCTGCCATATGTTCCTGAACAACCGCTCCACCCGGTATGGTGTGGTTAACGGTCTCGAGGTAGGTGTTGATGGTCTCGGGGGTGATTTCCTTACCGAGCCTTCTCTCGATGGTGTTGTGGGGCGAGTCCAGACCGACAATGATTGTCCTTCTGATGTCGTCCCATGCCTGCTGGATAGCAGGGTTGTTTATGCAGTGCAGGTCATCGGGCTCTACGAAAATGTCGGTGTGCGACAATTGGTAGGGCATCCAAGACCTCTGTCCCAGGGGAACTCCGATGTCCTCATTCATCATGGGGAAACCACGTTCTGCGGCAATTTTCATTGCTGCGTCCTGGAATGCCACTTTGCTCTTCGACTGTTTGTAACCGCCGAATTTATAGTAGCTCGTGGATACTTCGGTAGGAGCCTCGGTGAATTTCTTCGAGACTGCCTCCATGAACTTCTTTTCTTTTTCTGCCATTAATTTACTCCCCCTTGAATTTGAAGGGTTGGTATCCGCCCAGAGTTCTGAGCAAGTGAATCCTGTGCTGGTACATGGTGACTTCTTTGTCGTCCCTCATGTCGACACCGTCTACTCTGAATATGGTGGATCTCTTTTTGACATCTGCCATATCAGCGGGTTTACCGACGGAAATCTTCGTATCGAGGGGCAGAGCCACCTGATCCTTCACGTATACAACTTCTTTCTTCTCGTCGTCCCAGACATATCTCTGCCATGCGTCGAACATAAGTCCGTTCTCATCGAGACGGCAGGCGTGACCGTGAACGGTTGCACCCCTGATTCCGGTAAGTGCGGAGTCGAAAGTTTCGTTGTCGATGTATTCTTTTGCGAGTTTTTCAAGGTCTCTCTCCCTGACTTCAATGATCTGTCTTCCGGACAGTGTACCGGTATCGATACCTCTGTGTCTGGACAGATACATCCATGCCCTCTGGTAAGGGGACACGGGTGCGAAGTAGACGGAATCGGTGAACTGAATGTATCTGATTCTGTCTCCTGCTTTGGCACCGTCAATGGGGGTAACCAATTTTCTGATGGGACAATCAGGTTCGGAGCCCTCCTCGATCGGGGGGTGGATGGACTTGTAGTCTTCTCCGGGGTTGCGGTGTCCCATGAGCTTCACGACATCTTCCATAGGCACGTCGCGAAGTTTTCTCAGTTTTACCTTAGGATCCATAATCCTGCGCCTTGCTTTGGCAGGATCGCTTTCACCGGGATAGAACTGTCTTTTATATGACATATTTAAACACCTCTATAATCTCTAAGACTGGGTCTGTATTTTGAATATCTGCCGATATCAAGAGTGAATCCGTGCTCAATGAATGCGTCACAGACGTCCTTGATTTTTCCAGCGGCTTCTTCGAGCATTTCCTCGTCCTCAACGTTAAGCTCGATATAGAATGAACCGACCATGTGTCTGAGTTCCAACTCGTTACCGCAGACCGTAATCATACGGCGTTCGGTGTGGTTGTTATCGAGTCCTTTGTTGGGACCGCTGTTGATTGTTTTAGGCAAACTTTCGCCCGAAACGTGTATCTGCCTGATATGCTCGATTTCGTTCAAACCGTTCAGAATTTTCTCGGTGGTTTCGGCGCCGAGAAGACGGTTTGTCGTTATTCTTACTTCCGGAAGTGGTACTCCGGCATATTCCGCTGGCGGCTTCATCATACTCAGACCTTGTTCTTTATCTTTTTAGCCTCAGCCGCGACAACTTGCATCGGGCGGCGGAATTCTTCCAAGTCACCGAAAACTTCTTTGAAAGCTCCGGACGTTGCTTCAGCGGAGAATGTCTGTGTTCCTCCGTCCAGACAGTTACCTGCCGTGACTGCGGGGATCAAAACACCCTTGGAGTGTCTGGTAACAACGTGGTTTCCGTGGAACAGACCGGGTCCTCCTCCTCCGTAGATGGAGTGCGAGAAGAATGACATTCCGACGGTAACACCCATGGACCTGCCGTAATCTGCGCTGGGAAGTCCGGTTTCGTGCTCAAGCAAATCGTTGTAGTACAGGATTGTTGAGGGTACACCCTGAGCGGCTCTTGCGGCTCCGACGTTCACCATAACAGCCGCCACCTGTCCGACCGCTGCATAAGCGTTCCACAGGGGGAGGTCATCGGTTGTGTATACTTTGTATCCGGACGGGAGGGTTTCTTTGACGTAGATAACTCCGTCGTCAATGGCCCTTTCCATAATGGATTCGATAACGGTACCGACAGTTCCTGTCTTACCGTTCTTTTTGACAATTGAGTAGAGCATGTTGTTGGCGTTAAGGCCTACGTATGCGAGTCCGAGGAGGTGACCTCTCTCGAATGGTCCGATAGCGTCTCCCATCTCGAAAGCAGCAGTCTGCTCAAAGATGGAGGACAATGCGGCTCCCTGCATTGCGTTTCTGTCGACAAGTGCAACAACGTGGTTCGACATAATGTTCCTGAGAGCGTAACCCGCTCCTTCGTTGTTCTGAGGAACTTCAAGAATGGATCTGATGTTGGATCCGGCGAAGTTGACGGTCTGCGGGTATCTTCCCCATACCGCTCCCTTTACCATGTTGGCCTTGTACATCGGGATGTCGAATTCGTCGATGATCGCTTCGGTAACGGCAGCAGCGGTGGATGTGAATCCGGTTGTGTACTCGATACCTACGTTTGCCCTTGCTTCGGGCAGAACGACGACCATGCTCTTTCCTCCGGTTTTGACTTTCACTTCAGTGTCGTCGTCCGGGGTGATCTGAATCATTTCTTTGACTGCTTTCGCAATCTTTTCAGCATTTTCCACCAGGGGGATATCGATTTCTTTTCCTTTAATCAGCATACCGCCCATCATCGAACCGGTTTTGAGAGCTTTCTCAATTCCGGCGAGGTTGACAGCACACGTCCTCTTGGTAAGATCACCGATCTTCTGGATGGCTTTGTTGCGCAACGGACTGATTGCTTCGAGGGGGATGTCTTTCGCAATCCTCTTTCCCTCATCGCTATACAAGTCAATTACGTCCTCGTATTTTGGCATTTTTTACCTCCGTTCATATTCTACAGGGTTAGGGCCCTGTACTCCCTTGCAAT
>DAHY01000021.1 GCA_002498605.1 Methanomassiliicoccaceae archaeon UBA404
TGGACGAACAGTGTCCCATGGTGTTGTCTATGAACATTATTGTGGCGGCGCGGGTATCTTCCTGCGACGTAACGCCGACGCTTTCCATGGTTTCTTTGAAAACGTTCTCGGAACTTTCCAAATCTTCGATAACGTCCCTGTCGCGACTGCCTGCTTTGTAATCGGAAAGTTCCACGTCTTTGCCGTGTTCCGATTTTTTGTCCAAAGCATCCTTTATTCTGGAATCACTACTTCTTTGCATACTCCGCAGTCCCCGTATCCGTTGGTTTTGATTTTCTTGAGCAGGTCGGCAGGTCTTCCGGAGCAGCGGATCCTTCCTTCGCCCATAACATAGGCTTTGTCCGCTCCGATGTAATCCAGTATTTGTCCCGTATGTGTTATTACCAGGGCAGACACTTTCTTCGGAGCGCTTCTTCTGCAGTTTACCCTGTCGTAAAGCAGATCTCTGACTTTGTTTCCGATAAGGTCTATACTTTGTAAGTCGACGCCGGATTCCGGCTCGTCCAGTAAAATGAGATCGGGACTCTGAGCCGTAAGCTGCAGCAATTCCGACCGTTTTATTTCTCCTCCGGAGAAACCCACATTCACATCGCGATCCAGGAAGTTTTCCATTCTGAAGTCTTCGGCGCTGTTCAGAATTTCATCGACGCGTTCTTTGCTTGAGGCAGTAGCAATCAATTTACCGAGCTTTACGCCGATAACATTGGGAGGTCTCTGCATCATCATGCCTATTCCCAATTCGGCACGTTTGTTGACAGGAAAATCGGTTATGTCAATTCCTTTGTAAATAATACTGCCGTTTGTGATTTGATTGGTACTGTACCCCATTATTGCGGACAACAGTGTGGATTTACCCGATCCGTTGGGCCCGAATAATACGCAGGTTTCGCCCTCTTCGATGGTAAGGTCGACTCCCTTCAGAATTTCTCTTCCGCCGGCTTCGGCATGGAGGTTTCTGATTTCAAGCATATTCCCCATAGGGACGATAACGGGTAATCATTCGTTTAAAACTTTGTCTTTAATATACTGCGTTAATTACCGTTAGCGCACCGTTTTGAATATTCCGTAAGAACAAAGGGTTATACGGTTGCTGTATATTTTCGGTTTATGAAGGTCATAGCACTGAACGGCAGTCCGCGTTTGTTGGGAAACACATCCAATATCGTAATGGATATGCTTGACGAATTTGCCCGGGAAGGCATAGAAACCGAACACATTCAACTTTTCTCATACAACTTCATCACTTGCAACGATTGCAGATCCTGTGAGATGCGGGGCGACGGCAGATGCATTCACGAGGATGACGAGTTGAACAGTATAATGGACAAAATGAGAGAAGCCGACGGAATAATCCTGGCAAGTCCCGCTTATTACGGCACCGTGTCCTCTCAAATGAAGATATTTCTGGAAAGAGCGGGATTATCTTTCGAAACAGGGGATCTGGGACTCAGACGCAAAGTCGGCGGCGCAGTATCGGTTGCCGCTCACGACGGAGCCACCATGGCTTATTCCGAGATGGTGAACTTCATGCTCAGAAACCAAATGGTGGTCTGCGGTTCCACTCCGCAGACCGTGTTCAGAGCCCTCAATTCCCCTCAATATCTGGAAGACAAAGGCGCCGTAAAGGCAGTATCCACTCTTGTAAGGGAAATGATCTGGACCATGGAGCATTTTCAGAAGAAGTAAAATCCGCAACCCTCTTCCACTGAAATTCTGGCTACGGCCTCCAGTCTTTCAACGGGGCCGGAATACCTTCTGACCATCATTTTCCCTTCTTCGGGGAGAGCCTTATTCAGGATTTCAACCTCTTTCAGAAGCTTCTTTCCGTCTTCGGAAGTGAAGAATCTGCCTTCGGCAACGCTTTCGGGAACCGACGCGACTATGGAACATCCGTGTCTTCCCGCTATTTCCGGCAACAGACTGTTGTCGGGTCCGAATGTGCCCATACACCCTCTGCCTTTGTCCCAGGAGACTTTGCAGGCGGCGCAGGTATCTTTCATCTCATCGAAAGAGACGAGTTCCCACTCGGTGGTGCGGTTTTCGGGCAAAGAGTCTTCAATAGCTTCTTCGCGCATTCTGTCATCCAGTTTTGAAAGATCCACCCACCCGGAATAGGATTCTTCGGCCAACGGCTTCAGCAAAGAAATATCGTTTTCGTCCTTCAGTAAATCCAAATGGACGGTTTCCGTGTCTTTGTTCAGCTTGTTTCTCTTTCGGAAAGCTTCCCAATCGTCGATTACTTCTTCGGTTTTCGAACGGGGGACGGTCATGAAGATTTCAGCCGCGTTTCCGAAGTTTCCGGGGTTGGCGACGAGTACTCTGACCAATGTCATTTTCTTGTCTCTGCAGAGTGCGCTCGGACATTCCAATTCTTTAATTGCGATATTGATTCCCATCTGATTCCTCTAGTTTTCTCAGGTACCTTTTGCGTTTGCCCCTGAAGGTCAAAAGCGCGGCAACCGTTTTGAGCAAGAGATATACCACTATTATTAAAATTGCCAACTGCAGAATATCATTGCCGTCGAAAGCGTATTCTCCGTATTCGAACAATATTCCGGTGTCAAACGGCAGTACGAATTCACCCATTTCAAAGATTAACCACACCCACACTATAGTGTAAAGGAGGCCGATTATTCTGAACATGAGCCAAGCCTTGTTTCCTTTTTCATAAAACTTGGTGAAGAATGCCAGAAATACCAGGGGCATACCGTAAAACGCAACCCGGTACAGTAAATCCAACACAACATCGAAAATCTCCACCATCTCCGTGTCCAATTCCAGCGCTTCGATGATTAATTCCGAGTAATGTATTATCAAATACGGAATCACCATAATCAGAATCAATTTCAGAATGGCGGATCCCAATCCCCTGCCTGCCGAACCGTGCTTCAAATCGTATCCGAAAGTGGTCTTTATCCTCGGAACGTATTCTCTGTCGGCCTTTGTTTCATTGAACTTCTCCATATACTTTTCGCGGTTGCTTCCGTATGAAGTAAATGCAAGCAGCATTTTGAACAGAATCAGACCGATCATGACGATTATGAAGCCGTTGAGCATCAAAACCGCATCAATGTTCTCCACCGAGAAATCTCCGTCGGTGAACAAAGAGGACGTGTCCACGGATATCGTCATGGCGCCCCCGTCGAATATGAAATATATCCACAATATCGAATAAGCCAGGGATATAAGATTAAACAGCAGTTTGGCCTTGCTTCCCTTGTCGTAAGATTTTTTGAAGAAGGCCAATGCGACAACCGGCAGGCCGTATATGGCAAATCTCCATATCATCTCCATCATGGGATCGAACACGCTCAGCAGTTCCTCCTCCAGTCCCATTTCGGTTATGAGACCCTCCACAATGTAAATCAAAACGAGAGGAAGTATCACAATTGAAAAAAGGCTGGTAATGACGGCGAGAGTGCCTTTGCCCCAGGAGCCGAATCTGAGATCTTCTCCCAATGTACTGCTGTAATTCACGCAATCGCCTCCATCATAGATTCGATGATTTCAATCATCTGTGCGAACTGTTCTTTATCCATGTCGAAAGTCTCGGCAGTGCCGCCGTCGATTACAACCGTTATGGAATAATCTTCGTTTTCGTACTGTTCCTTCAGAGCATCAACAATCGTCTTGGAAGAACCCGTATCCACAACAACAGAGAATCCGTTCACGTCGTCATTCTCCATCGTGATTGTCACGTCGCCGATGGTAATTTCGGCATCATCAGGTAAGTCTATGAAGGAATCATCCAACTTTTCGGCCATCGTGACTTCAATCCTGTTTTCCTCCACATCCATAGTTACGGGCGGTAATTCGTCGCCGGCGGAGAACTTGGCAGTGGCGTATGCGGACACCCCGGCCAGTCCAAAATAATACTTTCCGGATACGTCGATACCCAAATAGAGGTCCATGGATTCATCGGTTCCCGACACCATAACCAAGACGGCGTTCAGCATGTTGATTTCAAAATCGATGGGAATCGATGTCTTTCCCCCCGATTCGATTGTGGTGGGGAGGCTCTTTAGGATTCTGTAGTCCACCGAACCGTTATTGTTCAGCAAATCAAGTCCTATGTTTATGTCTTTGAGGGCATATCTCAGATTGTTGGTTATTGTAATTTCCGTGTAGATGTGCATGGTCATATCGTCGGAATCGATTATGCGCATTTCTTGTCTGACGATTTTTTCGTCTTCGTCTACCAAAATAACCCTGGCTTCAGGCTGGGTTGTTTTATAACCGTCTATCAAGTCCACAACAGTATCGAGCTGGGTTTCAAATCCGGGATCTTCCGGATTCAGATAACCGACATAAACAGTCGGGGTTCCCTTTTTTAAAACAGTAAGGGTTCCTTCGTTGGATTCCACAGCCATTCTGAGATTATCTTTCAGGGTTTCTTTAGAATCGGATACCGGATATTCACATTCGGCCCCTATATCAAAAGTTAAAGGTTCCTCTTCCAGATTTGCCGGCACTGCCCCGGCAACAAGGAATGCGACTATTCCCAGTATTATAACAACGTAGACCACACGCGCTATGGCGTTGAAAGCCCTCATGTATATGATATGGCAATTTAGATTTAAATTAACCGTCTGACGTATCGAAAAATATGATTAGATGACTGACGATAAAGGAATGAATATGTCGGAAATAAGGATCAGAAAGAGGAAGAGGATGAGGGAAAAGGATGCAAAGAGCTTATCTTTGCTTATAGAAGAAGCGGTGGGAACACCCGTTTTCGAAGACGAGCCTATCGATATAGCCGAAAGTACCGACTACAAATTAATATTCGTGGGCGGAGAAATACTCGGTTTGGTATACGAAGAAAAACCCTTCCTTACAATCAGAGGCATGTTGAAATATAAACCGTCGAAGCGGTATATCACCGTGGATATGGGGGCGGTTCCTTTCATAACCAACGGAGCCGATGTTATGGGTCCGGGAATTACCGATGTCGATCCGGACATCGAAGCGGGCGACATGGTCTGGATAAGAGACATCAAAAACGAAATTCCTCTTGCCGTCGGAGTTGCATTGAGATCCGCTACGGAACTAATGGAAAAGAAACAGGGAAAGGCCGTCGGAACCGTTCATTACGTGGGAGACAAGCTTTGGAAGTCCGGTGAGTGATTCGATTGTTGCGCAAAAGGAGAAAAAACGACAGCGACCGTTTGTTCGTGGATTTGGGAGAATATGCGGCGGACATGGCGGCGGAAGAATACGGGATGGTCGTAAAAACCGTGGATATGAAACTGTTTTCCGATTTGACAATCATAGCGGATTTAATCAGCAGAGAATGGTTGATAATCGTAGAAACATCCAAATTCGAAGAAGGGGAAGCCGTAAGACGGGAGGCCATGGAAAAAATGAAAATCGTGGCAAAGGACAGGGGCGGACGTTTTTTCGAAATATCCGAACGGGTGGCGGTTATCGCGCCTCCCCACATAAAGGTTGAAAAATGCCGCATACGGAGGAACATGTGATGCCCAAGACGGTACACGACCCTCTTCACGGCAGCATACGTCTCGACGGTGTGTTTCTTAAACTTGCGGATAGGCACGAAATGCAGAGACTCAGACAGATCAAACAGCTGGGACTGGGTAATTTCGTGTTTCCGGGAGCCAACCATACAAGGTTCGAGCATTCTTTGGGCGTGTACCATCTGTCCGGCCAAATGGCAGAATCCCTGAAACTGTCGGACGAAGAATCCGATGTCGTACGGGCGGCCGGAATGCTGCATGATATATGCCACACGCCGTTTTCCCATACGCTCAGTGAATTGGCCGAAGTGCGGTTCGGATTGGACCATATGAAAGCCGCAAGAAAATTGATCAACGGAGAAATACCCACATATGCGGAAAAGGACGAAGAATTTCTTATGTCCGAACCCACAATATCCGAAATTCTCGAAGATGCCGGAATATCTTCACGCAGGGTCTGCGATCTGATAGAATACCCGGAATCGAAACAATCCATGGGAGATCTCTTTTCTCAGAAAGCCGGTCAGTCCTTTTTCAGATCGGGAAATTACCTTCACCAAATCATACACGGGCCGATTGATTCGGATCAGATGGATTATCTCGTGAGGGATGCCCACTACACAGGCGTGACTCACGGAGCAATCGATATCGAACGGATTATATCCATGCTGCAGGTGCACAACGATCAGCTTGTTCTGAACAAAGGGGGAGCAACCGCGGCCGAAGGCCTGATGGTATCCCGTTCGTTGATGTACACCTCGGTTTATTATCACGAAACCGTCAGAGTCGCCGGATCGATGCTTAACAAAGCAATCGAAGAATCAAAACTTGATATGAGGGACATACACCTGATGACCGACTGCGATCTTATGGCGTTACTTGAGTCCCAGGGCGGGAAAACTTTGAAAATATCAAGAGATTTGATGAACAGAAGACTGTACAAAAAAGCGTATGTGGGGTACGTGGCCGACATATCGGAAGAAGATTCCCGTATTTTGGCTCAATACACTCAGTACGAAGAGAGGAAGAAATTGGAACAGGAAATAGCCGATCTTGCCGATGTGCACCTGTCCGAGGTTGCAGTCGATATTCCCTCAGAATCCGCTTTGCTGTCAAAGATAAGTATCGGCAAAACCGACGTGTCCATATTGAAAGACGATAAAGTCAGAAGCATAACAAAAATGTCTTCCATAGCAAAAGCTCTGCAATCGAGAGACACTTTCAGGTGGGCAATTTTGGTATCTTCTCCGAAAGACAAAACCGATGCCGTGGGAAAAGCCGTAAAAAAAGTGCTTAATCTGTCGATGTCGTGAAAAATCCGCAGGTTTTATAAATTAATAATTCTGACAATAGTAGGAATTATATCCGCAGAATGTACATTGACGTATTGCTATGATGGAGATACTGGCGATTATTGCTTTGGGTGTTGCCGCAGCGGTGGCTACGACCATCGGCGAATTCGCGGTTCTCACAATGTTTTACATATCCGCCCCGGAAGGTCCGCAGGGTCGGACAAAACGTAAAATTATCGATACAGGTTATTTCATCGGAAGCGGATTGGGAATACTGCTGTCGGCAATCATTGCGCTGGCTCTGAAAGAATTTGTGTCTTTGAACTATCTTTGCTGGTTGGGCGTGATACCCGTAGCCGTAGGCATCTATTATCTTCTGAGGCCTGTCGCAGACCGTGAAATATGCAAAGCGGGATTCATAATGAACACCGCAAGAACAAAATTGACTTCTTTGGGTCTGTACACGGTAATGGCGTTGGCACTGTCTCTGGATGATTTGAGCATTTATATCCCGTTGCTGTCTGTGTCCGATCCTCTTGAAATGGCGTTGATACTGATAATCGCCGTGGCCAATATAGCAATAATGATAATTGCCAGCAGACACATCAGTAACATATCGTCGGTAAAATGTCACATTGACAAAATCCAGCGTTGGCTGGCACCCGCACTGTTCATACTGATCGGAATATATGTTCTGGCCCGGGGAATGATGTTTATCTGATTTACCCTTTGATAACGCCGATCGGAGTAAGTTTTACCACTTTGGATGATAAACCCGCTCCGCTGACAACATCTATGACCGTGTCTATATCCTTGTATGCTTCGGGAGCTTCTTCTGTCAATCCCTCGTCGGAGCCGCTGAACAGCACAATACCCACATCCGACAAAGCTTTCCGGACTTTGTTTGCGGTCGTACTGCCGGAAGCGGATTTTCTGGACATTGTTCTGCCTGCGCCGTGGCAGGTTGAACCGAATGTCTGTTCCATTGCGCCCTGTTGACCCAGCAGCACGTATGTTCCGGTTTTCATGTCTCCGGGTATAATGACGGGCTGACCGACATCCCTGTATTTCGCGGTGATTTCTTTACGGCCGGCCGCAAAGGCTCTGGTCGCACCTTTGCGGTGAACCACGACATCCGTATCTTTTCCGTCAACGGAATGAATCTCTCTTTTGGCTATGTTGTGCGCCACGTCGTATACCAGATTCATACCCATATCCTCGGCGGATTGTTTGAGAACGTCTTCAAAGGATTCACGGACCCAGTGCATAATCATCTGTCTGTTTGCCCAGGCATAGTTTGCACCGCAGCACATGGCTTTGTAGTACTCTTCCCCTATCTTGGACTTCAACGGAGCACAGGCCAACTGTCTGTCGGGGAGGTTTATGGAATTCTCTCTGACGTAGTGTTCCATGTCTTTCAGATAATCCGTGGCAATCTGATGCCCGCAGCCTCTGGAACCGCAATGAATCGTTATGGTGACGGTGTCTTTCTTCAGTCCGAAGACCTTGGCGGCTTTTTCGTCGAATACTTCATCGACCACATCCAATTCAAGAAAGTGATTTCCCGAACCCAAAGACCCCAACTGAGGGAGCCCTCTTTTTTTGGCTCTGTCGCTTACCGCGGAAGAATCCGCATCCTCCATCCTGCCTCCTTCTTCGGTGGTATCCAAATCTTCTTTCCATCCGTACCCGTTTTCGATGGCCCACTCGGAACCGGTGGTCAGAATCTCGTCCAATTCATTCTGTCCCAATCTTTTGAGCCCTTTGGATCCGAGTCCCGAAGGAACATTTCCGAAAAGAGCGGCCACAAGGTCTTTGCGTTTTTCTCCGATATCGTCGACCGTAAGGTCGGTTTTGATCAAACGTACGCCGCAGTTGATGTCAAACCCTATGCCTCCCGGGGAAATACTGCCCTCGTCGGCATCCACGGCGGCAACTCCGCCGATGGGAAATCCGTAACCCCAATGTATGTCGGGCATTGCCAAAGAATTGCCGACAATCCCGGGAATGCATGCCACATTCGCGGCCTGCAAAGGAGCATTATCGGAGCGGATTTGAGGAATCATGCCTTCACTGGCATATATCACAGCATCGGTGCGCATACATGGGATTTCCCCCTTGGGAATGCGCCATCTGTATTCATCAATCTTTTCCAATGTGCCGCTCCATGCCATATGTCAAAACCTCAGAAAGTAGGGGCCGGGACCGAGATTTGAACCCGAGTCGGGGGATCCACAGTCCCCCAGGATAACCAAGCTACCCTATCCCGGCCATACAATATCGCTTGATTGATTTAATGTACATAAAGATTATCACTGTCTCCCTGCTCATTTGCACATCCCGCAAACGGACTGCATCTATTATATGGGTAAAATTCATTGACTGAGTATGGCAAAGAAGGACCTGATATCGGTTGTGGACATGAAAGACGAATGGCCGGATTTAGTCGATCTGGCGTTGAAAATGAAGGCTGAACGCGGTCATCACGGCGACCCGTTATTGGACAAGACGCTTGCAATGATATTCGAAAAACCCAGCACCAGAACCAGAATATCCTTCGATGTGGCCATAACCGAATTGGGCGGACACGCCCTGTACATAGACGAATCCAAAATGCAGATGGATCACGGGGAAACCATTGAAGACACCGCAAAAGTCATGAGCAGATTCGTTCACGGAATAATGTACCGTGCGAAAGATTACAAAACAATGGACAAATTCGGCGAATTCTCCACCGTACCCGTAATAAGCGGTTTGGACAATCTGGAGCATCCCTGCCAGGCATTGGCGGACATGGTGACGATCAAGGAAAGAAAGGGAAGCTTCCGCGGAAAGAAGCTGGTGTATCTGGGGGACGGAAACAATGTCTGCAACTCTCTGTTGTACGCCTCGGCGATTCTGGGACTGGACATGGTCGCATGCTGTCCTGCGGTCAGAATGCCCAACGCCGAAATTATGCTTAACGCATCCCGTATCGCCGATGCCAACGGCAGCAGGATAATAGCATCCCATCAGCCGGAAGAAGCCTGTGTCGATGCCGATGTACTGTATACGGACACCTGGGTATCCATGGGGGACGACACATCTCTGGATACGGCAACCAAACTGTTCAGCAAGTATCAGATCAACAAAGAATTACTGGCACTGGCCAAACCGGACTGTATTGTTATGCATTGTCTTCCCGCATACAGAGGACAGGAAATCACCGCCGAGGTCATCGACGGGCCAAACAGCGTGGTATTCGATCAGGCAGAAAACAGGCTTCATGCTCAGAAAGCAGTGCTGTACACATTGCTTAAATGACCTGGCAGGAAACCAAATCCTCGACGGTGTCGAGGAATTCTTCTTTTTTATCCCTAGGTATGGTAGCACCGGCGGCAACGCTGTGACCGCCTCCGAAACCTCCGACAAATTCTGCGGCTTTCTTCATGACTTCCGAAAGATTCAATCCTCTGTTTACCAGGGAACGGTCGGCTCTGGCGGATACTTTGATTCCGTCGTCCGCATCGGCAAAAGCAATCATCGGCAATCCTTTTTTTGCCACGTCGGTATTGAGCAGCATTCCGGCAACTATTCCGACAACGGTATCCCTTATGCTGTCGCCGGCATCAAAATACTGTATAAATCTTCTTTCGCGCATCAGGTGATTTTCTTTCACGTAAGTCAATGCGGACGAGATGTTTTTTCTGTGTTCGGCACGGTTTCTTTCCGCATCTTTCAGAGCCGTAATGTCTCCGCAGCAGATTCTCATTCCCGTTTCGGCGTCTTCGTATCTCCCGCAGGAATTCAAAATGGTGGCGAATTCTTTTGCATCTCTTAGTCCGGTGCCTTTGTCAAAGTTGGGTAGTGTGTAAACTTCCCCGTACAGGCGTTTGGAAGCATCCGAATCCCCCAACAAATCAATCAATTTGTCAACGGCTCTTTCCTTCTCGGCCGGACTCAGGTCATTCCACGATCGGTCCTTTCCGTTTTTGGCGAGTCTGATATCCAGGTCCGAATAGAATTTAACACAGTTTTGAGAAGAATTGCTCAATCCCGGCAATTCCGGATCGTTACTGTATTGCAGGAATTGAACAAGGCCGCGGGTTTCTCTTCCGAACAGCCTAAGATCCATTTCGGGAATAACATCCCCCGCCGCAAAAGCATCGTCGACGATAACGCGGTTAAGTCCGGTAAGCCCCGGTCCTTCGCTGTCCTGGAAATCACCGACCGCACCGATTAATGCGAGATAGGCCAAATCCGTATTCCTCGGATCGATTTGTTTGGAAACCATATATGTGGCTCCCGCACCGCTGAGTTCAACGGATCCGTCTATACCGAAGCGATGCGGGTTTACGTGATAAACACCGGAAAACAGATCCAGGGTCGTCTGACCGCTTTTCTTTCTGGTATCGGGTACGTGATGATCGGTAATCAACAGACCTTCTTTTGTAAACTCGGAGAAATAGCCGCTGCCCAAATCACATATCCAAACCAAATCGTCTGTGTTGGAATTTACACTATCGACAACTTCTTCGGTAATCTTATCTTCGTAAACCGTTGAATGTTCTATGCCCAAACGTTCCAAAGTAAGGGATGCGATGGATCCCGCGGTTATTCCGTCGGCGTCTATGTGAGATATTACCAGAACGCTTTTTGCGGATTTTACTGCCTGAGCCGCCCGCTCCGCTTCCCTGTGGAATTTTTCATAGTTACCAGATAAATCCCGCATATTCCTTCACCAGTTTAGGGTAGATAATCTGTGTTATCTCTTCTAAATTTATCGTATCCGCTCTGTTATATTCGACTAATTTTTCCAAAGCATCCTGATCGCCGTATCTGTCCCAGCGTTTCCACAGACGCACGGCTTCGAAACCGTCCACCCCTTCTATGTTATCGGTTCTTCGGATTTTCAGGTCGGTTTCCAATTGTTTCAAACCCCCTCTGAATCCCACCTTTCTCGAAGCGAATCTCAAATCGAGGTGAGGCAGATTAAAATCCAAATCTGGGAAACTGTTTTTCAATACGGGAATGTCGAAACAACTGCCGTTGAAAGTAACCAGCATAGACGCGTCTTTCAAAACATCGGTCAAACGGTCGGAAGTCAACCCTCTTCCGTGTACCAAGGTAACGGTATCGTTTTTTGTATGAACGGTGACGGCGGTAACCAGGGAATCTCTGTACAATCCGTCCGTTTCTATGTCCAGGTATGCGGCCGAATCACCGAATTCTCCGAACAATCGCCATTCTTCCGATTTGGGCAGCATTTTATTCAAACCGATCGAATCCCGTTCGTCAAGTAATTCAATCGCATCGGAAATGGCTTTGTTGCAATCCCCTCTTCTGTATTCGGGTACGGAACAGACTTCTTCCGCTTCCAAAAAATCCTCCCAGTTCCGTATTCCGGATTCCCATATGCGCATCTCCTTTTTCTTTCCGATGGTCGGAGCTATGCTGAAGGTGCGTCTTATCATGCCCCGAGCTATGTGCGACCGCGTAAAAAACCCTTGCATCCGCCCCATTAATAAGTTTGGCGCCGATGGGGGGTGTTATGCGGACACTCGAGATACTTCCTGACGTGAGAGTCACCAATGACAGATGTTTGTTGTTGGAAGGCGGCAGAACCGCCGTCATAGGAGACCTGCATCTCGGATACGAAACCGCACTGGAAGACGAAGGGATGTTTTTACCCAGAGTGAACACTGGTACGATAAGAGACTCTTTGAATCGGATTTTAAGCAGATACGAACCGGAGAGAATGTTCCTTCTGGGTGATATCAAACACGATTTTCGCCGTTCGAAACATGAGGCGTCTTCCGAAATTCTTGAAATCATACGTTTGTTGAACGAAGCGACGGAAACCATCGTCATCAAAGGAAATCATGATAATTACCTTCAGAACGTTTTGGCGGAGGAAGGTATGTCCGCAAGGGATTATGCGGACGTGGCGGGATACAGGCTGGAACACGGACATGTGGATACGGGACGGAGGCCGGTGATTATCGGTCATGAGCATCCGGCGGTCAGGATACCGGGTTCCGGCGGCCAGAAGATCCATTGTTTTGTACTGGCCAGGAAAGAGGGGGTTTTGGTGATTCCTCCGTTCAGTCCCATGTCCATGGGCAGTGATTTGTTGACCGAAGGAACGGTAATGTCTCCGGCTTTGCGGAGTTCGGATGTGGGAACGGCGGAAATATACGGAGTCTCGGATTTCGGAATTATGGAGTTGGGCCTTCTGTCGGAACTGGAAAAAATGGACGCAATATGACTGTTTTGCCTATATACGCATGCACCTGAACGTTAAATAATAGATAATGCATTCACGCAGACAGGAGAATTAAACGTATGTCAATGACTCCAAAAGAAAGAGTGCTTGCAGCAATGAAACATGAGGACCTCGACAGGCCTCCCGTCGCAATATTCACCCAGTCCGCCACGCTCGGAATGATGGATAAAACCGGCGCGGCATGGCCCGAGGCCCACAGTTCCGCTGAACTTATGGCTAAATTGGGATCTGCACAGGCTGACATGTTCGGCTTTGAGGCAGTAAGAGTACCGTTCTGTCTGACCGCCGAAGCCGAAAGGCTCGGATGTACTGTCGCCGTCGACAAGAGGGACGCAGCGCCTATGATTAAGGCCCATCCCTACAAATTCGATCCTGTGTCCAGCGAATACGACAGCCCCGACTCTCTTATGAGCCCCGATGAACTCATCGCCGGCGGCAGACCCGCTGTTGTTATCGAATCCTTGAAACTGCTCAAGAAATCCCACGGCGACACACACTGTGTTGTTGCAGGTAACACAGGTCCCTTCACGCTTACCGGACACATGGTCGGTACCGAAAACATGGTTTTCGCCATGATTATGGAACCCGAACAGGTAACCAAATGGGTAGGAGCAATCTCGCCCCTTCTCAAAACATACACACAGGCTCTTGCAGACGCCGGTGCAGACGTCATCCAGATGTCCGAACCCACTGCGTCCACAGACCTTATCGCACCCGACATGTTCAACGATGCTGCCGGTGTCTTCGTGGAAGACTGCCTCGCAAGCGTCAAGGGCGCCAACTCCGTGCTCCACGTCTGCGGTAACACAGAACCTATTCTCGAGCATATGGCAAAAACCGGCGTTACCGGTATTTCCATCGAAGAGAAAGTGGACCCCTTCAAAGCTGCTAAAATCGTCGGCGGAAAGACTGTCCTCGTAGGAAATGTGGGATCTGTTATACCCCTTTTCCAGAGCGGCCCCGAAGACGTCTTCAAAGCGACCAGGAAATCCGTGGACGCCGGATTCAACGTTATTTCATCCGGTTGCGGTCTGGCATCTGCCACCCCGAACGAGAACCTGGAAGCAATGGTCAAAGCAGTCAAGGGATGAACCCGTTTCATCCCCTCAAACCTTTTACACTTTTTTTCAATTCATTGAATCATACCGAAGACGTGACACCGGTTTGAAACGCAACACCGTATCTGAGTCAATGTCTGTTTTTGCGCAAACAATGCGGGTTTGTGTTTTATCGGTGATGTCGGTTTCGCATAACACTTATTATAACACACATCTCTTCCCGACATATGTCAAAAATACTGGCGGCTAATACGGAATACGCTTCCAAAATAAAGTCGATACTCAGGCTTAATTTTGAACCCGTAGCCGTTAAACTTATTCCGGAAGGTGAAAACTTTTCCGATTATACAAAACCCGAGCGTCAGATGTCTCATTGTCAGGCCATAGTAAACGCCCGGAAGGGAGAATATCTTACGCTGAAGCCCGAAGACTTCAGCTGTCATGTGGGATCTTCCGCATTGAATATGGATGATACCCCGGAAGGTGTCGCAGACGGTACATTCCATTATAACCTCGGAGGATTCGAAACTCCGGAAGCCGCCGCGAAACTTATCGAAGCCCGTGAGGGCATAGATAAGAAAATCATCGGAGAAATCGTATGTCCGCTGAAAGACGCCGATTTTGAACCCGATGTTGTGGTTATCATAGATATTCCCGAAAGAATCTACTGGTTGGTCCCTGTTATGTCCGGGCGCGAAGGCGGCAAGGTCGATTTCTGCATGGGTTCGTTCCAATGCACCTGCGAGGACGTTACGTCATACCCGTACATGAAGCAAAAACCGAACATATCCCTGGGATGCTACGGTTGCAGAAGAAGAACCGATATGGGTTCCGAAGAAATGGCCGCGGGCATTCCGTACACGATGATCGAAGACGTGACAAAGCGTCTCGAAAAGTTGAACGAAGGTATAATGCAAAAGGCCAAACGCGATTGAAAAACACGCTTAATCCAAACTATTTTATATCCCCTATTTTTCGAAATTCCGGATTAAACCCCTTCAAACCCCGCGTAATAATTCCCATTATGCAAAATAAATTTCATTTTCGCTCTGTTGAACGTTGGTTTTATAATAGACTAGTAGGATACACAAAATTGCAAGGGAGTACAGGGCCCTA
>DAHY01000017.1 GCA_002498605.1 Methanomassiliicoccaceae archaeon UBA404
GAGAAGGCATTGACCGTCTCCAAGGACAAGACCATTACGGTGAAGACCAAACACTGTCTCGGAACCGCATGTTACAGATGTCAGTATGCCTGCCCTGAAAAGGTTATGGACTTTGACTCTCTGAGACTCGCCTGAACAGGAAAACAAATTAATTCTCCCTTTCCTTTGTTTCGGAAAGGGAGAAAATTTTTTATTAAAGTTTGACGGCTGCAGAAACTCAGTCGGTATCCAGAAGGGCGTTTCCGTCGGCTCTCAGTTTGATATTCTCGTCTTCAAGCTGCTGAAGGATGTGTCTCCTCAACCTGATGAATTCCTCCGACGCGCGGTCTCTGGGACGGGGTAAGTCGATGTTGACGATTTCCTTGATGTTGGCGGGACGTTTGGTGAGAATCACCACTCTGTCCGACAGGAACACGGCTTCGTCCACGGAGTGAGTCACGAAGACTATCGTGGAGTTGGTTCTCTCGATTATTCTGAGAAGTTCCATCTGCATTATGTTCCTGGTCTGAGCGTCCAGCGAACCGAAGGGTTCGTCCATCAGCAGGACGTCGGGCTTGGTTACCATCGCACGTGCCAGAGCGACACGCTGCTTCATACCCCCGGAAAGTTCATGGACTCTGTGATCTTCAAAACCTTCCAATCCTACGGCTCTGATGTACCTCATCGCCCTTTCCCTGCGTTCATCTTTGGGAACATCGGCCATTTCAAGGCCGAACTCCACGTTTCTGCGGACGGAACGCCAGGGGAACAATGCGAATTCCTGGAATACCATACCTCTGTCCGGACCGGGTCCTTCGCATTTTTTATTGCCGATTATCACTTCGCCGGAAGTCGGTTCGAGAAGACCTGCGATCATTCTCAGCAAAGTGGTCTTGCCGCATCCGGAAGGACCGACTATCGAAATGAGTTCGCCTTCCCTGATATCGAGAGAAAAGTCCTCCAAAGCAACGGTTTCCTTATCGTCGGTTTTGAAAACTTTTCTGAGATGGTTTATTTTAATATCGCTGTTCATTCCATCCCCATCCTTTTAGTGACGGCTTTATGGATATAATCCGCCAGAGTCGTGGTCAGTATTCCCAGAATCGCAATTATGATTATACCGGCGTAAACATTCGGCCAGTATCCCATCTGAGCCTGGATGCTTATGAAGTATCCCACACCTCCTCCGTAAGAGGCGTAAAGTTCGGAAGCGACAATACACATCCAGCCGATACCCATTCCCACCTTCATACCGTTCATAACATACGGTACTGCAGAGGGAAGCATCACTTTGGTGAATATCTGAAGTTTTGAAGCTCCCAACGTTTTTGCCGCATCCATCCAATTCGGATCGATTTTTCTCACACCGAAGATGGTGTTTAAGAGAACAGGGAAGAATATACCGACGAAAACCACCAGTATGGGTCCCCATGTGTATCCGACCGTAAAGATGAAAATCGGCGCCCATGCGATGGGTGCGATAGGCCTCAGTACTTCGAGAGTGGGCGTGGAAAACTGTTCCAGGGTTTTGGAATACCCCAATAACAGTCCGAACGGTACGGCCACGGCCATAGCCAATATAAGACCCGCAAAGAATCTTTCAAGACTTATCTCCATGTGACCCCACATAGTTATTCCGGAAACGGCATCGCCGTTGGCGAACAGATATACCAATGCGTCCCATGATGCCATCGGAGTCGGTACGGCGGGATTCTTCAGAAGAAGAGATATGTTCCACCATATCAGAATGAATATTCCCAATGATACGCCGATTATTATGATGCTTCTGATATACCGATGAATCTTGTTTTCATCGTCATACGTCAGTTTCTCCGCGGTGAATTCTATGGCTTGCTTCAGTTTGTCTGCAATCAATCCCGCGGCCTGCTTCAGTTTGTCAGTGGTAGAGTCCATTGTTTTAACTCCTCAGTGCGTTAAATGATGAAGATACGACCGGCGGAGAACCGACAAATCCGATATCGGCGTGTTTGGACAGTAATGCGTTCATTACATCGCCTCCTGCGCCGTACGGCCCTTTCAGATCCACGTGTATGCCGTATTCATCAAAAAATCCTTTGGCCTTTCCTATGTGAAGCGCCAATTGGTGTATATCAGCCGCAAGATATGCCACTTTGACTGTGGTTATTCCCCCGGTGTATCCCAATTCTTCAGGAGACTTAAGGTTGCCATCACCGTCGAATACCTCCGCGAGATATTGGTCCTGAATCAAATGCTCGGCGAAATCCTCCGAAGTTTCAAATCCTGCTTTGGTTAATACCTCGGGAACGATTATTCCCAGTTTTTCGTATACTTCCATTATTTCCACATATTGATCTACCAAAGTGGTGGTACCGTGATTGAGTTCATAGGTGAATTTTATGTTATACAATGCCTTTTTCGCAGTAACGGCAAGCATTTGATCCGTGTTATCGGCCTTTGGTGTGCCTATGTTGATGGTCATTTCAACAAGTTCTTCAAAATCACTGCCGAGACCGGCATCCAGAGTCGCATTGATCCATTGCACGGATTTGGCATAACCCGCAAGGAATCTTTGGGTTGCATCTTCGTTCTTGCCCAGGAATGTATTATTGGCGGCAATCACGCAACACGGATGGTCCGGATTATATTCATCGGTGGTTGCAACTTTTTTGCAACGATCGCCGTCCTTGTTGTAATCCAATGCAACAGAAAAGTGCGGTTCCCACGCAATTCCCCCGTCGATGTCTTTGTCGGATGTAAACATATAATCCACCATCAGACCCGGGGCCACCTGTGTCCAATATACCGTGTTAGGACCGGAAGAGGTCCCTCTCTGAGCAAATTTAAGTTTCAAATCTTTCACGATATCGCTCAGAATCATATGTTGTATGGAAGACGGGCCGGGAGTCATGAACGTCAGTCCGCTCCAGTTTTCAGGATCGTGAATATCCAAATCTATTCCTAAACTTTCTTTTATGAAGATGCCTGAGCCCTCATCGTTTACCCTTGCCAAAACCGAAACGGATTCTGTATCTCGATCGGTTGTGGAAAGGTATAATCCGGATGCCATAAGAAGACAGGCAACAATACCGATTGCTCCCCACATCTTAAAATTCCAGTTTAATTTCATATTCACTGTCAAACCCTTAGTAAATATAAAAGTTTCTGAAAATTATCACAAAATGGATATTTGATTACAATTAGGATAATAATTTGATTTTGTGGCCTAATGTTAAGATTATGCTGGCCTTCTTAGGAGAGAGTCGCAATAATAGGTTAAAAAATTATACAATAAGGGTAAATTACGCTCAATTGTAAAATAATTTTAGAAATAGTTTTGAATTGTTTCATGCAAATATCCCTTTTGGAGAAAAATCCATAATATATTTCCCGTAAATCGGGCGATATTATAAAAAAGACCGGAACTTTACAAAATCACAGAGTGTGAAATTATGCCGATTGCCGTCAGTTTTGATGAATTGGAACAAATAGCGAAGGCGGAAGGGATGGATCTGTTCGGTGTTGCGGATGCCGACTGTTTCCTTGATGAGAACTATACGGGCAAGAACCCGGGGATATTCTTTGAGAATCTCCGTTCCGTTGTTTTATTGGGTGTCGCGATTCACAACGGATCGATTAATCCCCTTCCGGACGGAAGGGCGGAATATACCAACACACTGATGTCCGCCACCGCGTTTCTCAGAGTCGCGGCATACAAAGTTGCCCGTAAAATAGAAAAAGCCGGATTCGAAGCAAGCATCGTGCCCAACGAAGGCAGCGAATTCGGATACTGGTACGCGGACAAGGAGACTCTTTTGGCAAATCTTTCGGTTAAATGGGCGGCATAGTGCGCAGGATTGGGTTCTTACGGAACCAACCATCTGATATTGACTCCGGAATACGGTCCGAGAGTAAGATTCATTGCGATTTTAACAAATATGGAAATATCTCACGATAAACCCGACATAGAATTTCTGAGCGATCGATGCAAAGACTGCGACGAATGTGTCCGGGTCTGTCCGGTCGGAGCCATCGGTAAAAACGGAACCATCAACAAATTTCTCTGTCGGGATTACATGTTTGAAAGTCTCAAGGGCCTGAGATGCGGATTGTGTCTGAAAGCCTGTCCGATTGACAGACGTTGACTGCAATAAATAGAAAAATCCCCCTCCGAAAAGGAGGGGAGTAAAGGTTTCAGATGTCTCTGAAGGAGACGGAGTACTGCATATTTTTTGCGCCAAAGTACTTCTGGGTGTAGTCGGCCGCGTCTTTGGGACCGAATTCCTTGCAGGAGAATATATCGACAAACGCACGGTCGGTGTCTTCCGCGAAGTGACCGGATATCATCGAAGTTTCTATCAGCTGCACCAAAGAATATCCTTGGACTTTGGGCTCGTCTCCGAAGAAAACCACCTGCGGTTCTCCGTATCTTTTCATATCAATGTGTTTAGCAAGATCCACAGCGAACTGAGCTATATGCTCCCGGCTGGAGATTTTATCGTGATCGCAACCGCCCAAATCGACGGATACGAGTAGGCCCCAATGCTTTTCATCATTGTATTTTTTGATAGCTTCCTCATCGCTGAGAAGCTTTCCGGAATAGGGACTCATTGTGTACATTTTTATTCCTCCGACAGAAATGCGATTTCTGCCTGAACCGTGTTAATTTCTTTTGGTATTTTAACCAATGCCCACCCACTGAAAATGCATAAGTTAAATTATGTTAATATTGACAAAGTATTGTCGACTGGGAGACACAAATATAACCGAAGAGACGGAGACGGTTCTTTTAAGTAAAAATAGGTAAACCGCATGAATTTTTACGGGCGGCGGGTTAAACATCCGATATATACGGTGAGGGTAATCACGGTGTCATGAAATCTGAAGTTTTCTTTACGGATATGCGTGCTGAAATCGGCGACACTATACCCGATAAATTCCGCAGACTGATTCTTAAAGCGGGCTTTGGAAATATTGATTTTGACAAAAAATTTGTTGCGATCAAGATGCACTTCGGCGAGTTGGGAAATTTGGCTTATCTCAGACCGGGTTACCCGAGAGTGATTGCCGAGGAAGTCAGAAACAAAGGCGGAGTGCCTTTTCTGACGGATTGCAACACTTTGTACACGGGTAACCGAAAAACCGCCCCGGAACACTTGGATACCGCCAATTACAACGGATTCAACCGAATGTCCGCAGGCTGTCAAATCATAATAGGGGACGGCCTGAAAGGCACCGACGATGTAGAAATTCCCATTGACGGGAAGTATGTAGAAACCGCAAAGATAGGCAGAGCGATTCATGACGCGGACATACTCGTAACCTTGTCTCATTTCAAATGTCATGAACTGACGGGTTTCGGAGGAGCATTGAAAAACATCTCCATGGGCTGTGCCTCCCGCAGAGGAAAGATGGAAATGCATGCCGCGGGCAAACCTTCGGTCGATTCCGACGAGTGTGTCGGTTGCGGAACCTGTCTGAAATACTGTGCACAGAATGCGATTGCCCTGATTAAGAAAAAAGCGGTCATCGATCACAATAACTGCGTCGGTTGCGGACGGTGCATCGGCGCCTGCCGTTATGACGCAATAAGTGTTGAAAATGACGAAGACGCCGAGATACTGAACGCAAAAATTGTAGAATATGCGATGGCAACGGTCAAAGACAAACCGCATTTTCATGCTACTGTGATGACTGATATATCCCCTTACTGCGACTGTCATTCCGAAAACGATACTCCCGTCATACCGGATGTAGGAATGCTTGCTTCTTTCGATCCCGTTGCGTTGGACAGAGCCTGTATTGATTTGGCTCTCAAACAACCGCCGGTAAAAGGCAGTGTGCTGTACGAAAAATGCGGTCATGACATTCCCGAAGATATGTTCGCATGCATTCACCCCGATACCAGGTGGCAAAGCACTTTTGAACACGCGGAGAAAATGAATTTCGGTTCATCGAAATATAAATTGACCGGGGTTAAGTGAAGAATGAGAACTTTCATCGCCGTAAGAATACCGGAACATCCTTCGTTGGCCGAACCTGTTCTGAAGCTTAAATCCACAAATGAGATGAAAACATACGGCCCTAAGGGATTGCATCTTACTCTGTGTTTTATAGGCGAT
>DAHY01000011.1 GCA_002498605.1 Methanomassiliicoccaceae archaeon UBA404
AAAATCTTCCCTAGTTTTATTTACTCTGTCGGGAATGTGTATCCGATGGGTACGGGACCGATATTTCACAGCTCCTCAGATCTGGCTATATGGAAGAGACTTACAGGATCCGGAGGAGGCAAATTTTCCTTCGGCAGGAAGCCTGCGTCTCCTGAAAATATAGCGGACGAAGTGCTGTCATTGAAAGGTCCGGTCGATTCGGCGATACTCGTGAAACTCATGGATACCCTCTATGATTCAGGGAGTGAACGTTTGGAATCTTTGCTGACGGAGCTCACGCTTAAACAGAAATCTTCCGACACTTCTCCCACATTGGAAGCCGCCCTGCTGTTTCATAAGATGGGCAACACCGAGAAAGCAAAGAATCTGCTCGGTTCCGTCGGCGAAGCTCAAAATGCGCCTCTGAAGAACATAGTCCGCGCCCGCCTGCTTCTTGATGAAAAAGACATGTCATCCGCAAAAGTCGTGCTTGTACACGGAAGATGCAGCGATCCCCTGGATTTGAGAATATACAAGATGCTGGAAGAAGCGGATCCCGGCGGCGGATGGATGTATTACAGAAATATTGAGCTGTTGCATGCCGGACGCAATACCGTCGCCTGCGGAGCTTCGGACACCGACATTCCTCAGAAAAGACTTTACGACATATACGGCGAATGGCATAAAGGAAACAGAGACGCCGCCGGCAAAGCACTTGCCAATTCCGCGGAGTATGCGGATGACGACGGGGACTTTGTCCTTGCCGCGGCCAGAATGGCGGCCGACGAAGAAGATTGGCATTCTTCCGAAATGCTTTATGATCGTATTATCGAAAAAGGATGTACTTTCACACTGTGCGAAGCCGCCCGGGTTTCTCTTATGGGCGGTAACATCGATAAAGCGATGAATCTGTATCACATAGCCGAAAACGAAGACCCACATTCCCCTTTGGTGCTGAAAGGATTGATTGAAGCTAACGTAAAACTCGGCTTCAAGGATGATATGGTCAACAATATCCTCACACTTCTCGATTCGGAATTCGCAGATTTGGAGATACATTTGGAATGCGCCGAAATTCTTGTTTCCGAGGGAATGCACATTCAGGCAGATCCTATAATCCGCAGAATATTGATGAATTATCCCGAAAACGTCGAGGCCAACTTATTGATGTCGAAAAACGAAATGGCCCTCGACAATCTCAATGCCGCACTCGATTCGGTGAACACCGCAGTCAAGACCGGAGGCGATAACCGCGAATCCCGTCTTCAGCGCGCAAGAGTCTGGTTCGCCATGGGAAAACCCGAAAAAGCAATGAAGGACGCCCGGACCCTGTTAAGGGATAATCCCGAGGATTTGGAAGCATTGATTTTTATCAAAGATATTTACGCGTATCAGGGCAAAAGGCACAAAACTCTGGAAATGTACGATAAAATTCTGGATATCGATCCGGAGAATGCCCAGATTATTTTGGAATACTCCGAAGCCAAGATGCATAAAGGGGATGCCGAAGGGTCACTGATATCATTTAGAAGAGCCATCGCGGCAGATCCCCGTCCTGCGAATTTCATATCCGTTGTCAAGCTGCTCGTAAATGACAAAATGTACCGTGATGCCGTCAATCTGTGTGAAGAAATGGATGACAGATACGGTGCGATAGCCACTGTAAAAATGCTCAGGGGCAATGCGGAATATGCCCTGGGGGAATATCTTAAAGCTTCGGTTTCCTTTGCCGCGGCAGCCGCACTTGCGCCCAAATCTTCAGAAATCTGGCACTCCAAAGGAATGGCCGATGAGGCCGCCGGAGATTTGGATTCCGCCGAAGACGCATTCAACCGGGCTGTTCTGATAGATCTGGATAATCCCGAATACTGGATATCGAAGGCCGCCATACAGGAACGGAAGAAGGATTACAGCGGTGCGGTGGAGTCGCTTAACCGGGTGATAGAACTTAAGCCGGACAATCTGTACGCTCTCGTAAAGAAAGGAATGATATTTTCCAAAGTCGGAAAATATGACGAATCCCTGTTCTTTTTGGATATGGCCATCATGGTCAATACCTGGAACAAAGATATTTACGACATCAAAAAAGAAATCTGCATACACGCCGGAAAATACGAAGAGGCCATTGCCGTCTGCATGGAAATCATGGCTATAGATTCCGGCGATATCTATGCCGTGGTGGACGCAGCCGACTGTATGATGAGAATAGGGGAAAGATCCGAAGCTTTATCGCTTATCGATACCAAACTTCTGAAAAATCCCAAGTCCGTGCCGTTATTGCTTTCTAAAAAATCCATACTCACATCCATGGGCAATTATCCGGAATTGATTGCGGTCTGTTATCGCATACTTGAGCGGGATCCCGGCAACCGTTCGGTAAAAATGGACCTCGCTCAGGCTTTGGCCAACAACGGGGATATGGTGTCCGCCGACCGCATCCGTATGGAACTGTACAACGAAGACGCATCATTGGAACCTTTGGAAGAAGAAGCTGATGCGGAAGAAGAGGTCGAAGCCGTCGAGGTTTCAGAGCCGGATGCTCAATCTCTGTTCAATATCGCCCGTTCGCTGTATTCCACCGGGGATATGATAGGCGCGGCGAGAATGACCGAAAGAGCATTGGAGGCGGATCCGGGAAATACGGATTTCATATCATTCCGTGTTGAGATTTATGTCGCATCCCGCGATTTCAAAGGGGCCATTGCGGAGATTGAAAGAGGTTTGGAATACGCCGGACCCAATGCGGATCTGTTTGAACTCGAAGGAAACATACTTGCGATGATCGAAGATTATCAGGGTGCCGCGGAAGCATACAGCAAGTCAATAGAAATGGGCAACAACGGGCACGACATACACGTCAAACGCGGGGATGTCCATATGATGAACGGGAACAAAGACGAAGCGATTTCCGATTATATGGCGGCGGTATCGAAATCCGGCCCGGACAACACTTCCCGTATCCGTTTGGCATCCATTTACATTTCCGACGGAAACATCGATGAAGCCGACAGAATAATACAGACCGTACTGTCCGTTGAACCGGGCAACAGTGAAGCACTGGGCATCAAGGCAGAAATATACTCCGAGCAGGAAAATACCGAAGGTCTGATTGAAATCTACGAACAATTGTCCGAAGAGGATGCGGACGAAGACGCACTGAGAAAGGTTTCTTCGATTTTGTCCAAACACGGTCTGCAGAAAGAATCTTCGGTGCTTTCCATGAAAGCGGCCGGCCAATCCCCAATCACCGAAACGGATGTGCCGGACAACATCAAAAGACTTGCCGAAAAATTACTGCGCAGGGCCTATGTAAGCAAGCGGTCTTTGGACGATCCCGGAATATTAAACGTGCTGGAAACCGATGATGAAACCGCCGTCAAAGTTCGGGATTATCTTGCCGACATGAGAGCATACGGAGTCATCGAACCCGGTACGCCGGAATTTGACAGAATGGAATCCCTCTCCTATTATGCTGTGGTAAGAGCGGGACTCGAGAATATAGACACGAACCCGATAATCACAATTCCGTCCGCATTCGTGGCGGGTGGCACAAAGGATGCCGATGAAGCCAAAACACTGGTTTCATACATATTCGAAACATTCGACTGCGACATCCGGATAGATTTCCTGTCCAAAGAATTAACTGATCTGGCTTATGAGCTGGACGAAAATATTTCTATATACGAAATAATGAAAAACCACAAACTCGGAGTTTACAGTGCCAGAGCCGTAAAAGAACTCAGTAGTTTAGCATCGGGGACTTCATGAACTCCCTCATCAGCGTGGTTGCGTAATTTCCTTTGGACAATGCAAACTCCACGTCGTAGTATCCGTCTCCCAGGGAATAATTCAAATCGTTTACGGTACAGATCACTTCTCTCCGGGTGCCCTTGGAACTGCACAGGGACAACTTCGGCACTATAAAGTCCGAAGCTTGGATTCCTTCGGCTTCAATCACGGACGATTCAATTTCACCCATGATTCCGTCCTGTATCTCCGTATCGCTGCCGAACAGAACAATGGAAACAAAAGCCCTTCCCGTTTTTACCTGATGGGAAACCAGATCGAGATTTCTGGACGTGGCTATCACAGGGTGATCGTGATCCGGTATGCCGTCAACGGTCAGGGGAATGACGGTGTCTCCTTCCACGGGAAGATTCAACGGCAATCCGCGTTCCATTCTTTTGCTCAGCATAATGTTGAACAGGTATGATTGGTAAGCGTGAACAAACATCATTTGCAAATTTTTGGGAAGCACGGATATGGAGCCCGCCCAATCATCGGGATTGTTCATCAGATGGCCGACCATGGTTTTTTCGAATCCCAAAGATTCCGGCATGAGTCCCAATAAATTTTTCCAATCTTCTCTTTCGGTCAATTCCTTTCTGACCGCAATAATTTCTTCCGATTCGAATTCCGAAGGTTCGGACAGATAAGTTCTGACGGCACCTTCGAGATTTCCGCGTATAATCTGTTCGCCCACAAGATGAGTGACCGGTCTTACCACGCCGAAACGCTGTACGCCGAAATAGTTGGGAAATCCTCCGGTACTTTTAACATCGGAAACAACGGAATCGAGTATTTCGGGAACCTCGGACATTTCCGTTTCGATGTCCCGCACCCTTACCGAAAAGCTGTTACCGGTCAGATCTCCAAGTTTTACGGGTTTCTTTGACGTGTATATATCAGAAAATCCGATGTCTTTCAAATCCACCCTGTTTAACAAATCGGGAGGGCCGTCAAAAGACATGAGCTGTGACGTAACCGCACGTTTGTCTTTGGTTCCGGCAAATCCGATTCTTTCTCTGGATATGCCCATGAATTTGCCCATAAGGCGAATCATACGGTTTGTTTCCCAGTTGTTGCTGGTAACCCTTGCGATGGTGTATCTTCCTTTTTCATCTTCGGGAGGGCCGTCGGATATCTCAGTTACCCTGAAATCTTCCGGATAAACTTTAATTCTGCCTCCGGTACCATCGGCACCGCTGAGATAGTACAGCATGCCAATTTCTGTTTCATCGGTGTCGCAGGGACGATAACTCATCTTAGGACAATAACTCCGCAAAGTATTCGGAAAGGCTGTCTGCGGCCTGTTTCAAAGCAGTCAGAGGATCTCCTTTTCCGACCTGAACGAAAAGAATATTGTCTTCCAGCTCGGGGTGTTTTTCGATATGTCTTACAAGAACAACGTCCGGGTTTCTGTACAACATGTCGATAAGAGGCTGGATAATCGTAACATCCTTGTCCTTAAGTCCGAGGCTGATGGAATTGTCGGTCTTCTCGACAATATAAGTCTTCATGCGCCTCACAATCCCTGCTTATATCTTAAACTTTTGTACAATGAACCGTTAAGTACCGTCGGGATTTTCTTCCTGAAGGAGATAAATCTGTGTAATTTCCGAGTAGGTGGTACATTCCGTCGCATCTTTGTCGTCACGTACTCTGCCGGTAAATCTGGGAAAACGTATACCCAACCCCGCACCTTCCTTGATATGTCCCATTGATGCCGTGTGTATCGGACTTATGCTTATTTCCGCGCCCGTGACTTCTAAAATCACATAGGGTTCGAACCAGACATCGGGAATCATTTTGGCGTTTATCAGAGAAGGGATTCTTTCGCTTCTGTACGGTTCAAGCATTTCCGGGAGCTTATCCAAAAACTCGTCGTCGAAACCGGTGCCCAGTTTGCAAACCGTGCCGAACACTCCCTCATCCTCGTCATATGCCGCCATAAGCAATGCTCCGTACTTTCCCGCCCTCCGTCCCATACCGTAGAAAGCCCCCACAACGGCCAGATCGAAGGTGTCCACCAAAGCCTGATGATAATCCTTTTTGTATTTGATCCAAAGAAATCCTCTGGCTCCTGCTCTGTACACGGAGTCTTCAGCAACGGATTTGGCCATGATGCCTTCGCATTTGGCCGCCAGAGCTTCATCGAAGAATTGCTGACCCTCTTCCGGGGAGGAAACGATTCTCATGGTGGTCATCAGAATGTTTTCCGAAATTTCGAAATTATTTTCTATTGCGGAACGACGGCTAAGATAAGGCTCGGAAGTCATGTCTTTTCCGTTCACGTAAAGCAAATCGAACAGAAACATGTGTACCGGATAGTCTTTCACCGCATCGTCCATGCCGTGTTTCTTTCTGCGATGCGTGACTTCCTGGAAAGGCAGCATGTTTCCGGTTTCCGTATCCACGGCCACGGCTTCCCCCTCTACTATGGCGTCTTCGGCACGGCAGTGAATCCTCAGGGATTCCGCTATGTCCGGGAAATTGGACGTCAGATCTTCCAGTCTTCTCGAATACAGTTTTACGGAATCTTTTGTTATGTGGGCCTGAATGCGTATCCCGTCGTATTTGTATTCCATTGCGCATTTGCCGTCAAGTTTTTCCACGGTGTCGGGGATGGATCTCAACCGTTCGGCCAACATGACTTTCAACGGGCTTCCGACGCTGACATGTATGGCCCGTACCGCCTCCATGCCACCCTCGGCAATGGTATGTGCCACACGTCCCAAATCACATGTGACGTTGTATGCCCGTTCAATGTCCGGGCGGTCTTCTTTTTCGGCGAAAGCATCGGCCAAAGCATCCAGTATCGTCATGGCTCCGGCCCCGACCCTCATTTTGCCGGTGACTATCCGGCAAAGGTATCGGGCTTCCACGGGTTCGGAATCGTGGAGCAGGTTGGAGAGAAGTTTGGTTTTTTTGTCCTGAGAATCTCTTCCTTCCGAATTTTCTATGTTGACAAGTCCTTTCACAACCCGTTCCAATGTCAGCGGATCCGAGAAAAGCGTCATCTGTTTCTTGTTCTTAATCAATTTTTCCGCGGCGGTACCCGGGTCGCCTTCTTCGATGACAATATCCGTAACTTTGGATTCGGGAATTCCCGCCGTGGCCGAAATGGCTTTTATGATAAGTTTGTCGGACATCCCCAGAACCTGGGGGTAAAAATCGGGGCGCAGTTTTCCCTGTGTCAGAAACACGACGTCGGAAATCTCGTCGGTACCCACGGTTTTAAAAAATTCCGACAGTATGGCCGTCATCGCAAGACGGCTGGGTTCAGCCTCTATGCGATCGAAAGTGTCGGCCAGATTCTTGAAAAGCATAATATGACCATGTCAAAGGGGGTATTAATTATTTTCAAAATCGGCGAGTTTGGTTTGACCGTCATCTTTCTTTGCGGGTATACGGTCTTTCAGAGTTCTGCTCAGACTTTCCAAACGGCTGCGCATCAGTTCTTCTTTTTTCTTGCTGGATTTTTCGAAAACTTCGTCAATGGTTCCTTTTGCAACCAGAACGTACACTTCCCCGTCATCGCTTCTTCCGGTACGCCCTCTTCTTTGTATGGTTCTTATTTCCGAAGGAACGGGTTCATAAAACACCAC
>DAHY01000040.1 GCA_002498605.1 Methanomassiliicoccaceae archaeon UBA404
AAAGGAGACAGTTCGCAGCACCTTCAACGAAGAACTAAAGGAGATTTTACACACATCCTTCGGAACCCGTTGTACATTGAATGTAGCTCGGAGAATCCGCGATGAGGAATTTGTTTTCGATGCCTATATCGAAGCAGGCGATGCAGAGGGAAGTTCGATTTATATTTTAGGCGTTCATGCCAAATATCGGGGAACTGAAGCATACATAGCTTTGCTCAATATAGAGACCGAACGCTTGATAGAAGGTAAGGGGGAGTACCATAGAAAACCCGGGACTCCGTATTACATGACGGTCATATCCGACGATGCGGGCATACCAAAAAAGACGATGGACAGAATCATCAATAAATCGGACATAGTACACATGGGCATAGCCGATGTTGAAAAGAAGGTAAACACATACGCCTGAAATGTATATTTGTTCTATTTGACAAACTCCCTCTTAACCGGAAGAAAAAGTTCAGCGATCGTATATTTTAGATCTGTGACCAATCTCCAACACAAGTATGATGAGTTTGGCATTCTCGATTGTACATATGAGGCGGTAGTCTCCTATTCGGTATCTCCATAATCCCCTGACTTCTCCTGCCAGAGCCCGACCGGAAGAATACGGATTCTCGGTACCCTCTAAATGTTTGTTGAGCCAGCTGTAAATTATCGACTGAGTGTACTTGTCCAATTTACGGATCTGTTTTGCCGCATGGTCGGAAAATTCCACGGAATATTTCAATCCGCATCCTCTGCCATTAAATCTTTAAGGGTGTGGGTCACGGGATTCTCAAGATGTTTTTTATACGCAAGCTCGCCAAGAGCAACGTCATATTCGTCTTCTATTTTTTCAAAGAGTGCCTGTCTGAAAGCCTCTCCCACAGACATTCCGTGAATAGCAGCATAGCTTTTCGCCAAAGCCTCCTCGTCTTCGGTCAACCTTATGGAGAACGCCATATATTTTTCCTCAGACAATATAGTACATTGTACTATTTATCTGTTTATTCATCATCAGTTATTTACTCTTAAATTGGACGTTCCGATTAATCCCGGGCCGGAACGTTTTCTTTGTGTTTCAAAACAAGATGTCAATTTAATGCCCGGCACCGACTAAATTTATAATTTTTGCAAATCATGATGAGATTTAAACGGGTTATGACAAAATCGCCGTGTTGTTATTTTCAGAATATTTGTGTAAAGCAGAACGGCATAATTTCGTCACTGGCATAATCGTCGGTGTCTACCTAGGCGTAAATCTTATCGAACCCGCGTCTGTGTACAATTGATACGGCCTGCTTGTCGATGCTCCATTACTCAGTCAAATTATTACAATAGCCGTAATACGCGAAGTTAAGTTGTATTATTCAATGAATAATAATCATCCGAGTCATTCACTCTTAAGACTTATACTGTGTTTTTCAATCGGGTTTGTAGAGACACCCTCTGTATTCGGCGCAAGATGCCAGTTTTCGGGATTTTGACCTTCTTCCGCCGGAACCGACTCCCTGAAAGTTTACGGATATATGCTCTCTATAAGGCACTCGATCTTCTATGATTCCAAGATTCTGCCCTTCGACTTCATTGCAGGTTATTCCAAATACCCCCGCAGATTTATTGCATAGCACTTCTGTGTAATGTCGGTATGTTTCTTCAGGCGATATCATATCGCCATCGTAAGTGGACAATCTGTCCCCCGAAAAGGGACGGAACGCCTGTGAACTCAAACGTCCGTCAACTATCCAGTCGGAAACCACCTGTCTCAGCAAAATTATGTTTCCGTCCATCAGTACACACCCTTAAGAATATCATTAAGTTTCTTCCAATCGGAGGACGTGTTCAGATTCAGGTCATATTGGATGTCCTTATCGTCATAAATTATCAGAAGATCCCCGATTAACGAATCGATATCGATTCCCAATATAACATCTGCATCCGTGATGGACCATTCCAATTCCAGATTGCCTTCCGGCGTTGGGTAGATATATGGAAGATTTCTGTCTTCCGTGTAATAAGCATCAAAGAGTTCCGATAATTTCGTCAACCCTTCTGCCGATGGGGCTTTACCCGTGTTCTCAAACCAACCGTCTCCGAGATTTTTAAGGTCATTCAGTTTGAATTGTATGTCACGGGGGTCAAGAAGTTGAAAATCATCTATTTTTTCAATTTTTTGCAGCTTCTGATCTTTGAAATTGCCTGTTCCTCTTACGAACACCTTTTGATTGTCTTCCTTTAAAGCGGTATGTATAGAATCTTTATAGTCGGCACCGAGGGTAACGTTGACGCGTCTTTCCCTCCCCTTTTCCATATAATGAAGTCTGAATGTCTCGGATTTATTATCCAATTCCTGTACTTCGCCGTAAATTTCAATCTCATCATTGTATTCTGTGCTTTTTTCAATGAGTTTATGCCTTATTTCTTGATCATATATGGATTTTTTATTATTGCTGCTGAATTCCATCCACTCTCCGTCAAGAAGACTCTGTCCGAACAATCTGAGATGCGGCTTTATTCTGGCACCTCTTTTTTTAAATTTATCTTCTTCAAGGTCATTACCCCAATAATCAATAAAATCATCAATGGCAATCTCGATTGATTTTTCTTCTCCGGATTCGAAAACCTGTTGGGGTATCCTGTTTGAGATTGTGAATTCAACCACGGTAGAGCCGCCGGTCAGATCGGTCATGGACAAATAGTAATTTTTCTTGAAATTCCTCGGAGCTCTTTCTCTTTCGGGATTTTCTTCGATGAAAACCTCTGAAGCTATATCCATAACCATTCTCTCAATTAACGCTATGTCCATGAGGGAATTGAATGGGAGTCTTTGATTTTTGAACCGGCCGCCGTCAAATCTGATTGAAAACTTCTTTGAACCATTCATTTTGCTCAACACGCCGTGTATGGCACTATGGGCCACTCATTTTTAAACAATATGGGTTACAATCAACATATTGACGGTCGGTATATACGTACATACCGCTCGACATTGCGGCATATTCTTTAAAAGTGGAAGTTGATAGAAGATTTTGTTATTCCGGAAACAGAATATTCCAGTGCCAGTCCGGTCCATCACTGCGCAGTGGTTTCATTTCAAAATAATTGTTGTCGACGTGTTCCGAGACAATGTTTATGGTTGTTTCGATTATGATTACCATCATTATGTCAAATGCATGAGTGAAACACCGATTTCGTATAACATTGTGCCAGTTACCCCATTAAGAAGTTTTTCCTATTCGGATATCAAATTCTGAAGCGGTTTGCATCGTACAAGGCCACATAGATAAAAACCGGATTACGAACTATACATAAAATCAAAGAGAGGCGATACTTTCACGAATCCGATATTGTCCGAGACACATCCTGTCAAGAAACTCCGCAAAGCGGAGTTTCCCGGCAAAGTGCGAATTCTGACATTTTCAGTCTGATGAGCAACCTCGGTATTTGTATTTGAACGGGAAATAATGCGTTCGGCGAATAAGGCTTTGACGGAAGAAGGAGTCTCCGGTTCACACCGACCCGTCTTCGTCGGGCATAACCGGCGGGATTTCCGATTCCGCACGGTTCTTCTCAATCTTCAGATAAGCCCTTGTTATGAAGGGCGGCGCGACCATGGATGTTATCAGCGCCATCAGGATTATGACCGTGAATATGGGCGGACCGAAGACATTGTATCTCAGACCCAGGGTTGCCACGATTATGCCTACTTCTCCTCGGGGAATAAAGCTTACTCCCACGAGATGACTCGAATCGTTGGCAAGTTTTCCGGTCTTGGAACCGAGGAATCCGGCTACGTATTTGGTAACGACCGCAACGATTAACACCGCAACGAGCAGGATAAGGACATCGGTGCCGTATTCCAGCACCCTGTCGAACTGAACCTCCATTCCGACCCACAGGAAGAAGAAAGGCAGCATGAAGTACGTGATGGCGTTGAAATTCTGTTCGCAGGGAACGGTATCCTTGAACTCCGCGAATATCATACCCGCGAAGAAGGCGCCTATAATCGCAGCCAGCCCTATGTTGACCGACACCGCCGCCAGGCCCATGCACACCAATATCGCAAGACCCAGCGCACCCAGTTCCTCCATGGGCTGTTCCGTCTCGCAGCCGCACACATCCTCGCCGTTGGATAATGCAATCGCCTTCTTTCTCTCCGATATTCTCTTCTTTCTGCGGGTTGCCAGATCTTTGATTCTGGATATGAACAGGAACATAAACAGCACGAAGGCTATCACGATCACCGCATTGATTATGATGGACTGCATGCTGGCGTCCGGTTGAATCATGCCTATTATGATACCCAACAATGCCAGACACAATATGTCGTCTATAATCGTGGCGCTGATTATCAGCTTGGCTTCCATGGAATCCATGGCATTTACGTTTCTCAGGCATTCCACGCCCACCGCGGTGCTCGTGCCGAAGAGAGCCGCCCCTATTAGAAGCGCCGCCTCGAAGGACACCATATCATGGAATACAAACAGCATCCCGCCCGCGAAGGGTATTACGATACCGAGAACGGCGATGTTTATCGCAGTCCTGCCGACCTTCATGAGATCGCTGAACTTCATTTCGAGACCCACCGAGAACAGAAGGAATATTATCCCGAGCTCTCCCATTATTTCGAAGAAGTTTATGTTGGTCGGGTCGTTGAAATCACTGACCGAGAAACCTATGGCATCCCCGAATCCGGGAACGAATATAGCCAGATTGATAAATATGACTCCTGCCAGAATCTCTCCGATGAGTTTCGGCATCTTCAGTTTCTCGAATATACCCCCTACTATTTTTGCAAAAAGCAGCAGGATGAATATAATCAGGATTATGGACGCAATGTCGTTCACGGTTTGGCGATGAAACAATGACTTAAATAATTTCTTATTAAAGCTGGCACTTCATCCGAAGGATGGAAGACCTTCGGACCGCCGTACGGAATCACGATGGATGCAGTCGCGATTCTTGTAAGAATAGAGAGGACAACTCGTTTTTCGGTGTCAATATCATGACATTTCGTCCTTTGGTAACAGTTTATTGACAACATACCTGAAGTACAATTTCAGTTTTGAAGAAGATTTTAACAGCCGAGTCTATTTTCTCAATGAAGAATAAACCGTTGAGAAAAACAAATACACATATTAGGACGGGTACGTAATTTCCGTTACTAATTACCTGTTATCACGCTGTTATGTATTCTGTATCAAAGACGACGAAGGATCCTCGACAGTGTACTTAGGACATGAAGCAGAACTGTTTTTATCGAAACATCACATTTACGGGTTATGGCGATACCACCCTTCAGTGATTTTCATCAACCCATCCTCAAATATCTTTATGATAAAAATGAAGCGACTCAAAGGGAACTTATGGATGTAATGGCAGATTATTTTTCCCTTAGCGAATCTGACATCAGGGAAACAATATCCAATGGATCGAGTAGGTTGTATAACCGAGTTTCATGGGCCAGATCGTATCTGAAGGATGCAGGACTTACCAACAACGCGGAGCGGGGAAAAACGTGTATCACTGAAGAAGGAAGAAGGGTTTTTGAATCCGGTAAAGTCATTGATACAAAATATCTCACGGAACTTAAGAAAAACCTTGGATCCGATGTTACTGAGGAAATCAAAGAAAAAGCAGATTCAGAGGAAGATTGCCAGATAACCCCTGAGGAATCTTTGTATGCGGCTATAAAACAGATGAATTCCAAACTTGAATCCGATATTCTGGATGAGATAATGAATCAAACCCCTGAATTTTTTGAGAACCTTGTTACAGATCTTCTTGCAGAAATGTACGGGGGCCAATTCGAAGAAAATAGCGAAGTAACAGGCAGAACGGGCGATGGAGGTATCGACGGAATAATCAAAAAAGACCGTTTGGGTTTTGATAATATATACGTTCAGGCCAAAAGATGGGAAAACTCCGTTGATCGAACCGAAATACAGAAATTTTCAGGTGCTCTGGACGGCCAAAATGCGACTAACGGAGCGTTTATAACAACTTCTGATTTTTCCAGCGGTGCGAAAGATTACGCAAAAAGATTACACGGTAAACGTATTGTCCTGATTAACGGAAAAGAGTTGGCCAAACTAATGATTGAGTACGGTGTCGGTCTGTCATCGAAGACAGTTATAGACATTAAGAAAATAGATTACAATTATTTCAATCCTGATATTTGAATGGATTTATATGTATAACTGAGAGCCTGTTGAATCAGTCTAATTAATATAGGGCGTTATAAATATAAAGGCTGATTATTTTTAAGTTTAACTTGGGGTATAAAGTATTGTATTTTTATATAGAGAGTTGAATCAAATAGGTAATAACAGATTCATAGAATTGTACGAATAATACATGCACCCAAATCATATATTATTTCAATTATGGCAGGACTACCCATAAACTAACACAGTTTGATATAATTCTACATTTATTCAATCCACAACATGATTATTTACAGCGGATTGTTGTCCGAATTCGAATCAGACATCGATGACGGCGTCCTGGCAACAAAACTCAGCGATGCGGTAAAAGAGAAAATGGGCAGAACAACACCGTTTTCCGAATTCTCTTCGTGGCACAATTCGTTGGAAAGCATGTACATCGTTCTGAACAATTCCAATGTTCCGAAAGATGCCGGCATCGCAATAGAATATAATATACCGTACACGGGAAAACGTGTGGATATGATCGTTTCCGGAACGGATTCCGAAGGAACGGGATCCGCCGTCGTAATCGAATTAAAACAATGGACCGTAACAGAATCAGTAGAAGAAAAAGACGGAATCATCAAAACAATTTTGGGCGGATCCATGAATGAAACCGTGCATCCTTCGTTTCAGGCATGGTCATATGTACAAATCATAAACGACTATAATATATGCGTACAGGACGGATTATTGAATCTGCGCCCATGTGCATATCTGCATAATTATGATATTCAGGAAAACGACCCACTCACGAATCCTGTTTATAATTACTATATGACCGAGGCCCCTTTATTCGGAGCCCGGGACAGAACAGAATTAAGGAAATTCATTGAAAAATACATCCGGTACGGCGATCGTAAAAATGTTATTGAGATGATTGACGGAGGAAGACTCAGACCGTCCAAATCTCTTCAGGATTGCATCGTGTCACTGGTGACGGGAAACAGAGAGTTTGTGATGATTGACAGTCAAAAAGTTGTATACGAAGAGATTCTCAGACAGGCAACGGCATCCCGGTCCGATTCCTTCAAGAGAGTCATCATCGTGGAAGGTGGACCCGGAACCGGAAAATCAGTATTGGCAATCAATCTGTTGGCGGAACTGACTTCCGACGATGACATCGTGGCTTATGTGACAAAAAACAGCGCCCCCAGAAACGTGTATCATAAAAAACTCACAGAGGGCAAGTATAATCTTTCCCGCAGCGTGACCAGTGTCAAAAACATGTTTAAAGGATCGGGTTCCTTTACAAAATCAGATAAAAACGACTTTGATGTACTGGTCGTTGACGAATCCCACAGGTTGATGGAAAAATCCGGAATGTTCAAGAATAAGGGTGAAAATCAGATTAAAGAGATAATCAACGCATCAAAACTTTCTGTATTTTTCATTGATGAATCTCAAAGAGTCACTCTTGACGATGTGGGCACTGTTGAAAACATAGAATTTTTTGCCAAACAGGCAAACGCGCGCGTTAAGAAGATGGAATTGGATTCTCAATTCAGGTGTGATGGGTCTGACGGATACATCGCATGGTTGGATGATTTATTGGGCATTCGTGAAACGGCGCATTTTGACACCGTTGATGATTTCAATTATGATATTCGCTTGTTCGACAATCCTCTTGAGTTGCAGAGGGCCATTGAGGAAAAGAACCGTAAAGTCAACAAATCGCGCATGGTTGCAGGATATTGTTGGAATTGGGCCTCTGATAAAAAGAACGATCCCGGGCACTGGGACATAAAAATTGACGAGTTTGATTTCGGCATGAGTTGGAATCTCGGTTCAACTAACACATGGGCGATTGATGAAGAATCCGTTAACGAAATCGGGTGCATACATACTTGTCAAGGGCTTGAATTCGATTATGTAGGTGTCATAATAGGCGACGATATGAGATTAGAGAATGGGCAAATCGTGACCGACAGAACAAAAAGAGCTAAGACAGATCAATCTTTACGAGGTTTGGCCAAGAAATATCCGAATCTCGACGAGGCTGATGCGGTTGCGGACAGGATAATCCGCAATACATACAGAACTCTTATGACACGGGGTATGAAGGGTTGCTATATTTATTGCACCGACAAACCGTTACAAGAGTATTTCAAAAAGCGCATCGAGAGATTTAACATCAGTACACAGTAATATAAGCAACAACAATAGTGAAAAAATAAGCTACCTGACACAGTTTGTAAACAGACATTCTGATTACATATTCGCATACTTTTTGGCAAGCACTCTAACTTCGTCCAAAAATAACGGTTTCCCATTCAAACCCTGCTTGTTCCATAGATAACTTTCTCGGATTTCGGAATCCGGATGATAATTTCCTAACCAATCATCACTTGCTTTGAATTTCTCATTCCCGCAGAGTATGGTCAGAAGCCCTTCTTCAATCCTTAATCTTTCTTTTTCGCTATTAACTTCGATGCAGACAAATTCCGTGTTGTTTTTCAGATAGTCGGACACCCGTTCTTCAATTTCCTCCTTGTAAGCGGGATTCAGCCTGTCTATGTTTTCTTTTTTAATTTCGGGATTCGAAGTATTCAGTCTCCAGACATCCAAAAATTCATCCTGATTCTTATTCAACATAGCCAGTCCGATATTTTTTCGGAAAATACTTCCGTCCTTATTTTTTACAAGGTAATGATCTCTGAGTCTTCTCTTTAACCGATTGTCTGCCCTGTGTGTTCCGACTCTTACAATTCTGTCGGTACCTTTATTCGTTTCACCCGTTTCGAATATCAGATATATTCCGTTTTCAAATTCTATATCGTCTATGTTTTTCCACGAATAGCGGGGCATTCTTTGGACCGTATCATGAATGATTGCCGCTCTGTCGTCCACTTCCTTCGTCAATTCCTTCAATTTGGAAATTCTGTTGAACATAGACACGCCCTCCAACGGCAACTTGTAATTTTTCAAATCGTTCAACAAAAATTCATGATATTTTTTACCGGTAAGAATCAGAAACTCATCATTTTCCAAATCTGTTTTCTTATTCAATTCAAAAATTACGTTCTCCGCCCATTCTTTTCTTTCGGCCACCGATTTGTTCGTTAAAGTTTCATCATACGGTTTAATAACACTATCCAAGTCTAATAAACCGTGTTTGGCGGATAAAATATAGACCTTGTTACAAACCATGCCGGCATATTCAAGAGAGCGTCTGAAAATATTGCTTGCGGAGTACATTTCCCTTGCGGGACAGGGGTATTTCTTTTTTGCTTTGGAACATGAAATTAATCCTATTTTCATTCTCATAACCTCTTCTTCATTCGTCGATGGGTGTAACTCCTTTCAATTCAATACGGTATGGATGGGCGCGTATTGCTAGATTCATTTCTTTCTGGCAATGAATGCCACTTCATCGAACTCCAATCCGTAAAACGTGAGAATCTGTCTCAAAAATTTTACCTTCGTCGAGTTATCCATATTTTTACATATCCAAACATCAGGGAGGATTTTGATATACCCCCATTCTTCGGCTTTGACAGAATCGGAGGTCATCCATCCGCCTATCCGCCCCGGCCCCTTATCGTTCTTGATGTTTTCGAATTTGACCGGGTCCAAATTATACAATATCTTCAGTATCTGGATATAAGCATCCATTGCACTTTTGGCTGCATGTATTTCACCGTCGAACACGAATCCCGTAACCTTTATTCCGAAAAATTCACTGTCTTCTCTGCTCAGAGAAAATTCCATTGAATCACCAACCGTGACCGGAGGTTCGTATGCTGTGGTGAATTCCGGCATAACGTCCATGAATCTCTCTGCGAGATACGCATTCCGTTCTTCAATCAATTCTTCAGTCCATGTTTCGTTCTCTGCCATCATACGATCGAGATGCAGTCTGCTTTCAACAAATCCCGTTCTCTCAAGGTTCCGTTTAACTTCGTAGGGTTTGTTGCTGTATGACGTATTGTACGCCGTCAGGGTAAGATTTCCAAGTCTGTGCAACCAGGTTTTGTGAATCTCCTTGTAATTCTCGCCCAGGTGTTCTTTCCATTCTTTTGACAATGTTTGCGGCATGACATGCTCCACCGTCAACTTTCCGTCGGCGATTCTTTTCAGCGTATCCTCGGTGTCTTTGTTGGCGGACTCTATCATAGCCAGCGCATGAGTGCAGGCGGTACGCCGGAAATACAGGTCTGTTTCATTCAGATGGTATAAGACCTCTTCATCTCTTGGATATCTCGGCGCCCCCTCTTTTGCCAACAAAGCGTACTTCAGACGGTCGGCAAAGCTTCCGGAATCATCCTTAATCAAAGTATGGAACATATTGCTGAAGCTATAGCCCACCGATTGTGTTCGCAATTCACATATTGCTCTCCTAAGAAGATAATTCTCAACTATGCCCAATACCTCAACCACTTCTTCGTCGGAAAGATTGCCCGATTCGTGATAATCCAATACCCTCATCAGGAAGGGATAGACGACTCCGGCCCCGTGGTAATTGATACGGTACATTATCTGAGACGCTTCGTCCGATACCTGACTCAAATCAGAATTTCCGATGCATTTGTAATAATTTGTGTATTTCAGCATATCTTCGAAAAGTTCGATAAACGATTCTTCGGTGGTTCTGAGGAATTTTGTGTACTTTTTGAATTCATCGTAAACCTCGTACATGGAGGGACGGTTTCCCGTAACCGCCGTAAGATAGCTTCGGACAAGACGGGTCATGTCGAAGGAACCGTCATCGATTTTCGTCCAGTATCTCTTATAGTATTTTTCCTGGTCTTTGGGGCTGTGATTCATCAGCATATAGTTGCGTACTTTGTCGCCTTCGGTAAGATCCAACCCGGTTGAATTTATGCTCTCGAACACTTTCTGGGCGTCGTCATCCGTATTGTTAAGATGTATCGGTACGATGTACAATCTGGATAGACAGTCCATGAATTGATCTATCGTCATATCCTTTAATCCTAAAATACGTTTTTTGAAATAATCATAGTTGGAAACAAAGTTAGACGTTTCGTATTCATCGGGGATCGGATCCCGGTAGATTATCGCCTCGTAAATCGGTCTGTCTTTTTCTGTGTGCCTGATAAAGATAGTGTCGTCATCCTGATCCTTTAATTTGCGATCTATCTGTTCGGAAAGATTATTGTTTGAAGATTCAATCAATCCGTCAAGCAAAGCATCCCGTATGGCGGCCAGCAACAATGCCACGGAAGTGACTCTTTGTTGTCCGTCTATGATTGTGCGGTCGCCGGAATACAGGTCCCTCAGACACAGAACAATGCCGAAGAAATGTTTTTTGTATTTAATTTCGGAATTGATAATTTCCGACATTTTGAATATGTCGACCAAATCATCGAACAACGTTTCACAATTATTTCTTCCCCAATTGTAACTTCTTTGGTACAGCGGTATTTCAAAAATACCTTGTTTGAAGAAATAATCCAACATTGATTCGTTGCCGAGCATGGGCTGTTTTACCGATTCGTAGATATTTATATGTTAACGGCAAACAGAATGAATTATATCATTTGTTTATTGATGTTTTATAAAAATGACAATATA
>DAHY01000039.1 GCA_002498605.1 Methanomassiliicoccaceae archaeon UBA404
AATCTGCGCGAGGCTACCACTTCTCATCACTTTCCGATTACGGCGCCCTGTTTTGAATTCTCTCCTTGTGACAGGTTAAATATATCTGTGCCGTCGCCGTGCTGTTCCGATTATGTCCGAGGAAAATATATTGATTGCCGCATTATTCGTAGCCGTCGGCGGTGCGGTGGGAGCATTGTTAAGATTCGGCGCATACAGAATCATCGATTCCGCAACATTCCCGTGGGCCACCCTGTTCGTTAATGTTCTGGGTTGTTTTCTTGCGGCATTTTTGATGATCGGATACGGAAATATTATTCCTTACGGTATGAAGAATTTTCTGTTCGTCGGATTGTTCGGAGCTTTTACAACCATGTCGGCCATGAGTCTCGACACATTGAACCTTATGTCGACGGGAGAATACGCCACGGCGACCGCCAACGTTGTTCTCAATGCCGGACTTTGCATACTCGGGGCAATCGGCGGAAGTATGACGGCAAACGCCCTTGCGGCCTGATCGGTCAGAACTTGTTCAAATCGGCAATGTCTATGTATCTGGCGTCAAGGAATCTTGCAAAATCTTTTGCATAAACGTCCCGTCCGCCGTATTTGTCTTTGCTTGAATCTATAACCGTCCATTCTATGTTCGGATCTCTTGCCGTGGCCGCAATTTTTTCAAGTTCGCTCATGGGGTTGGAAGCGGAGAACATCGGCATGGTTGCGTATCCGTCGGTGATGAATATGATGTAGCATTTCTCCCCGGGATGTTTTCTGAGATAATTGGTTGCGTAATCTTTGGCCAGAATCACGGCTTTGGCCAACGGCGTGGAACCTCCCGCGGGAGCCTGTTCCAGCACATCGCATATCAACTCAACCGATCTCGTGAAAGGCACGGTCACTTCCGCATACCTTTCTCTGAATGTTATCAGTGCCACCCTGTCTCTTTTCACGTAGCTTTCCATCAACATTGATCTTATGGCATTTTGGACGGGTTCCAGCATACCGCTGCTTACCAAAGAACCGCTGATGTCTACGGCAAATATGAAAGACGAGGAACTTCTGCGGGCCCTTACTTTTTCCCGGATGTCCTGTTTTTCTATGTTTATACTCAATCCTCTGGAATCTCTGTGGGTCTGATAAGGCGCCGCCGCCCTTATTGTGGCGTCGAAAGCCGGGTCTGCGGTTTTGCCCTTGGGTATTCTGAATCCCCTGTATCTTCCGGTATTCCGTCTGGATATCAGAGCTCTTTGGTTCTTTATGCCGGCAATTTCATGAAGCCGAAGAGTTTCTATTTCCTCTATTTCTTCAAGAAGATTTTTTGCCGTTTCGTAAATGTAACTGTAACGGACCCCGGGGTCGGTTTCCTCCGACTTCTCGGTTATGCTTTTGGGCAGAATCGGTTTGGGCCCCTCTTCCTCTTCCTCTTCGACTATTGGCATGATTACGGGCGTATCGTCTTCGGGTTCCACAAAAACCCGTTCTTCCTCTTCTTCGTTTTCCGTCTCGTTGGTTATTTTGACCACGATTTCTTCGATGTCCTCCACGACGGTTACCCTTCTGTGGGAGAGACACAGTACCAGAGCTTCTGTTATGTGATTTTCCGAAACGGCCGTTTCGCCGTCCAGTGCCGCAAGGGCCCTGGCGGTTCTCGCAACTGATATGTCTCCGCGGTGTCCGCGAACATTCAGATCCTTGCATATTCCCACAATCGTTTCCACGTCTTCTTTGGTCAGAACCACGGACGGAAGAAGTTCTCTGGCACGTTGAATCGACTCTTTGATTTTTTTTGTCTTCTTCGTGATGGTGCGCTTTGGAGGTTTCAGGATTCTCTTCAAATTCCATATTGGAGGATATTATCTCCATTCTGGCATCGAGTTCCAATTCCGGAATGATGGTGATACAGATATCGAATCGGTCCGAAACACTGCCGGGAAGTTCTCTTTCCGCGGGATCCATGGTTGCAACCACGGATGTATTCACCGAAAATTCAGCGGAAACGTTCTCTCTTTCAATAAGAATTTTTCCTGTATCGACGGTTTCCAGCAACATATCCAGAATCTTGCCTTCCATCAGATTTACGTTATCCACGTATACCACGTTGCCGTCGGCTTTGCTCAGCAAACCTCCGGATGCCACCGCACGGCCTTCTTTTATGGCGGCTTCGAAGTCAAGACCTCCGAACAGTTGATCGTCGGAAATGTTCGGCGGAACGTTTATGAGTTCTTTCTCCGAAGTGATATTGAAGAATGACCTTACAAGAACGCTTTTCGCGGTGCCCGGGGGTCCTTTGATCAAAATATTCTTTATGTTATTGTCCACGGCCATGCACATTAAGGCCTTCTTTGCCGGTTCCATGCCGATTACGGCAGAAAACGGAAGACTCAGAATTCCTTCAGACATGCTCTGAGAGCCCCTCTGTCCAACCCTGTTTTCTCAAAGGGTTTCTTCTTGACACGATGGGTCAGAACCATGGGAGCCACAACTCTGAAATCGTCCCGGTCCACCTCGTCTTTTCCTTCGAAGGCGGCGTTGGCTCTGGCGGCTCTTATCATGGTTATGTCGGCTCTGTGACCTTCCATATTGAAATTGATTGCGACGTTTGCGGCAACCTTGACCATGTTTTCGCTGACCTTGACGTCCAACAGTCTTTCTCTGGCACTGACAATTTTATTGCGCAGTTCTTCGGTTTGTTCACGGTATTTTTCTATAAAGGCTTCCGGGTTTGCGTCATATTCCAATCTGCGCATTACCACTTCCGTTCTGGATGTTACATAAACATCGCCGACCACATCGACACACAATCCGAATCTGTCCAGAAGCTGCGGTCTCAGCTCTCCTTCTTCGGGGTTCATGGAACCCACAAGAATGAATTTGGAGGGATGCGAGAACGAAACACCTTCTCTTTCCACGTAGTTCGTGCCCATGGCCGCCGAATCCAGAAGAAGATCCACAATGTGGTCTTCAAGCAGATTCACTTCGTCAACGTAAAGCATGTTGCGGTTTGCCTGTGCAAGAACACCGGGCTCGAATTTCTTTTTGCCTGTTTGCAGAACATGTTCCAGATCCAATGTTCCGGCAATTCGGTCTTCGGTTGCGCTCAGCGGAAGTTCCACGACTCTTATCGAGGTCACTCCGACTTTCAAGTCCTCGCCGGCTTCGATTCGTTCTTTGCAGTCCGAACACAATTGCTCCGGACGCGAAGGATCGCATCTGAATCTGCAACCTTCCACATAATCGATTTCAGGTAAAATACTGGCAAGAGACCGTACCGCAGTGGATTTGGCGGTTCCTTTTTCGCCTCTTATCAGCGCGCCTCCGATGCCGGGATCTATGATATTGAGGATAAGTGCCCTCTTCATCTCCTCCTGCTCTACTATGGCGACAAAGGGGAACATCTGTTCTTTGGCTTTCATAATAACACAGCATAATTCATTATAACTATTAATTTAATTCTGATTATATCCGACGATTATCTGCAAATATACGGAACCCTGATTCCCGATTGTTGTGAACTGACAGCGCATTCCTTATGAATTTCGCGGAAGCAACTGACAAGTTATATTATATGGGACGGATTACGGAATAAAGAGGGTTAAAGTGATTGACAGGGATACGGTATTGAGGAACCTGGAAAAATACGACCTCAGCAAGGCTGAGATCGGGGTTATCGGGTCTCATTCCGCCTTGGATACCTGTGACGGGGCGGTCTCCGAAGGTTTCAAAACCGTTGCAGTATGCCAGAAAGGCAGGGACAGGACTTTTAAAAATTATTTCAAAGCACAAAGGAACGCCGACGGAGAAGTCGTCAGAGGAGTGGTCGACGATACAATCGTGTTGGATAAATTCAAACACATTCTCAGGCCTGAAATTCAAAAAGACATAATGTCCAGAAACATCCTTTTCGTTCCGAACAGATCATTGGTGGCTTACTGCGGTATCGATGCCATCGAAGATGAATTTGCCGTTCCCATGGTCGGCAGCAGAAATCTTCTCAGATCCGAAGAAAGAGGGGACGAAAAAGATTATTACTGGATTCTTGAAAAAGCGGGACTGCCGTACCCGAAGAAAGTCGAAAAACCCGAAGACATAGACGGATTGACCATTGTCAAGGTTCATCACAAAGAGAAGAAGCTGGAAAGAGGTTTCTTCACCGTCAAAGATTACGATCAATTCGTATCCAAATCCAATGAACTGATCAGCCAGGGCGTCATTGAAAAAGATTTCATTAAGGAGGCCAGGATGGAGGAGTACATCATCGGCCCCGTATTCAATCTGGATTTCTTCTACTCCCCGTTGGAGGAGAAGGGAGAAAAATTGGAATTTATGGGGGTCGACTGGAGATTCGAAAGCTCTTTGGACGGATATGCCAGACTTCCCGGAAAACAGCAGGTGGAACTGGAAGAGATGGGAATTATCCCCGAATACACCGTATGCGGGCATAACTCCGCAACACTCAGAGAATCCCTTTTGGACAAAGCATTCGGACTGGCGGAGAAATATATCGAAGCCACCAAGAAATACTACGATCCCGGTATAATCGGACCCTTCTGTCTGCAGACCTGCGTCGACAAGGATCTCAACTTCAAGATATACGACGTGGCCCCCCGTATCGGAGGCGGAACGAACGTTCACATGTCCGTCGGACACCCTTACGGAAACACTCTCTGGAGAAAGGAAATGAGCACCGGCAGAAGATTGGCCATGGAAATAAGGCGTGCCATCGAACAAGAACGCATTGAAGAAATTATTACCTGAGGTAATTACATGATTAACAAACGAACTGTACTTTCCGTCATTCTGATTGCCGCTATCGCAATTCCCGTTATGTCGGTATTTTATGTCGAAGAAGCCGAGGCCGCCTCGACGTACCTTGAGATGGACACCGGCTCCCTGGATATAGGAAGCTTCGATACCAGAAATGCCGGCGATGTGAAAATCACAATAAAGAACAACACGGAGAATGAAGTTTCGGTCAGAGTGTGGATGACTTATCAGAATAAAACCGATGTTATCGAAGAAACCACCATAACAGTGCCTGCGGAAGATAAGGCTGTTGCGGTTCTGAACGTTAAGTTTGATAACCAGGGCGCCAAGAATCTGACCATATGGGCAGAATCCGAAGATGCGTCCTTCTATGACGGCAGCATTAAAAGTTCCGTAGGACACAACTTTACGTTGGAAGTCAGTCAGTCCATATGGTCGAACGCTACGACTTACATTGCCATCGTTGCAATTGTGATTATTATCGCAGTAGCAATATATATCAAACACCGCAGTGCTCCCAAGGCCGAGCCGGGAATCACGTTCACCGAGTTGGAAGAACAGAGGAAATCTCAGCGCAAAGGTGTTGAATCTTCCAAAGCTCCTTCGGCCGAAAGAAAGAAATACGAAGGCGGCAAGCGCAAAAACAGATGAAAATCAGGTTTTTGAATCCGGGGGAAGTTCCCCCGGAATACGGAGCGGCGGCGGATGCGGCAATCTTCAAAGAAGTTTCCGAAGAACGTTCTCCGCCGACTCTTTTAATTTATTCCAGGAACAGACCCACGGTTTCTCTCGGAAGGTTCCGGAACGCGGAAGAAGATGTCCGAACCGAGCTTATTGAAAAATCGGATATTTCCGTTGTTCGGAGAATAAGCGGCGGAAGCAGCGTTTTCACCGGAACTTCTCAACTGGTATACTCTTTGGCAGTCAAAGACATTTATAAAAATCGCTCCGAATCTTATTTTAAAATTTGTAAATGCGTCAGGTCCGCCATGGAATCTCTGGGTGCTGACACCGTTTTCAAAGAACCCAACGACATCCTCGCAAACGGACGGAAAATATCGGGTTCCGCGCAGTACCGTGCAAAAGGCTTTCTTTTGCAGCACGGAACAGTCATTATCGAACCGGAGCCGCTGCTGGATAAAATTCTGAAACCCGTCAAAGACCGTTCTTACCCGGGAACGACATCGCTGTCCGAGTGTCTGAACAGAGATGTTTCGAAACATGAGGTGATCCGTGCTCTGCATGAATCTTTTGAAAAAGGACTTGC
>DAHY01000016.1:0-11827 GCA_002498605.1 Methanomassiliicoccaceae archaeon UBA404
TTTGACCGATCGAACCAAAGGTCACAAAGGACGGACTGAGGTGTACGTCAGATGTATTCCTAGGGAGGAGACAAAATGACGAATAAATGTTTGGACACAACAGCCTTCGGCCTGTTTTTCGTGGCGTTGGTATCTTTACCTATCGCCTTCCTCTGCATATTAGGATATGCAGACGTTGACTACGGAACCGCGGACGAAGAGTTGGGTAAATTTTTGATGGTATGCGCAGTATTCATTCTGATAGCGGCCATCGGGGCATACAAAGCGAATTCAAATTTCGGATTCACGGTTTTCGGACTTGTGGCTACCGGTGTGTTTTTCGCCGGTTACGCGGGCGGAGCACTGTACACTAACCTTGCGTTGGCAATAGTGTACCTGGTCGCATTGGTCTGGTCTTATCTGGCCAAGAACACGCCTGTACTGACAACGATTCTTCTGACCACCGCGTTGATATTCCTGTTCGGAGGAATAAATGTCGCAGAGGGAGGAGACGGAATCTGGTTGCTTCTCAAAGGAATCGCCGCTCTTGCCAACTTTGCCCTGACAATATACCTTGCATTCGCTCTTGTTAAGGTGGAATGTGAAGGCTGCGGTTGCGAAGACTGATTAAACTGCTTAAAAATTAAAAAAATTTTCCCGAAAGGGGCCCATCCGCCCCGGTTGCAGATCTGCAGCCGGGACAGACGGGTTAATTTTCTGTATCAGAACATACTCAGAACAAGGTCGGAATATGCAATCGGATCCTCCAACGGTACGTTGGCCATGATACTCGCCTGCCCGTACATGATTTTCACCATCTTGGCGGCCTTTTCCTTATCCGATTTTATCATTTCTTCCAAAGACCTGAAAGCGGGATGTTCCGAGTTCAGTTCCAATACCTTGGAAGCTTTGACGTTCTCTTCGCCGGCCCCCGGCATCTCCATGAAGTACTTTTCCATCTCCAGGGTGATGTTTCCCTTGGTGGTAAGGAACACCGCATGTTTCTTCAGTTTTCTTGAAATTCTGACTTCTTCAACATCATTGCCCAAAGTTTCTTTGACGAAATCAACAACGTCTTTGAACTTCTCGTCTTTTTCTTCGGCTTCTTTCTTTTCTTCTTCGGACTCGATACCCAGATCGTCGGTTGATACGTTGCACAGGGGTTTTTCGTCATATTTGTTGAGGAAGTTAACCATGAACGGATCGACCTCGTCGGTCATGAGCAGAACATCGTATCCCTTTTCGAGAACGGGTTCTATCTGAGGAAGGTTTTTCGCACGTTCGACGGAGTCGGAAACAATGTAGTAAATTTTCTCCTGTCCCTCGGGCATGTTTTCGACATACTCGGCAAGACTCTTCGTTTTCCCTTCAGCCGTTTCAAACAGAAGCAAATTCTGCAAAGTATCTTTGTCCATTCCGTAGTTGTCCACGATACCGTACTTCAGCTGCGGTCCGAAACCTTTGTAAAATTCCCTGTATGTCTCGGGTTCTTCCTTCATCAGGCGTTCCAGTTCGGATTTGATTTTCTTGGTTAGGTTGGAACCGATGGATTTCAACTGTCTGTCATGCTGCAAAACCTCTCTGGATATGTTGAGGGAGAAATCCGGAGAATCCACGATACCGCGGACGAATCTGAAATAGTACGGTAGCAGATCCGCGCATTTATCCATTATAAGCACTCCGGAAGAGTACAACTGAAGACCGGGTTGGAAGTCTCTCGTGTAGAAATCGTAAGGTGCTTTTTTGGGTATGAAAAGCATTGCTTTGTAACTTGTCAGACCTTCGGCATCCACTCTGACAACGGAAACGGGATCTTCAAAATCATAGAATGTCTGCTTGTAGAATTCAATGCATTCCTCGTCGGAAACTTCGTCTTTGCCTTTTTGCCATATCGGTATCATACTGTTGATGACTTTGTTTTCGATGACGGTAATGTATTCTCTTTTAGGTTCGCCTTTCTCATCAACTTCTCCGGTATCTTTCCATTCTCCGGATTCGATGTTCATGTAGATAGGCCAACGGATGTAGTTGGAATAGTTGGTAACCAGCCCTTTGAGGCGGTTGACGCTGAGAAATTCACTGTATTTTTCATCGTCGGTGTCTTCTTTGATATGCATAGTTACGTCGGTACCGACAGAATCCCTTTCTCCCTTGGTTATTGTATATCCGTCGGTTCCTTTGCTTTCCCAGACGGAGGCTTCTTCATCACCGTATGCTTTTGATGCGACGGTTACTTTATCGGATACCATGAAAGCCGAATAAAAGCCGACTCCGAACTGTCCGATCACTTTACTGTCCGCGTTTTCGTCCAAATTATTCTTGAAATCGAAGGAATCGCTGTAAGCAATCATTCCCAGATTTTTCTCCATGTCCTTGGCGGTCATACCCACTCCGTTATCGGAAACGGTGATTGTGCGGGCTTCCTCGTCAACCGAAATATCGATACGGAAATCGTCCCTTGACATACCGGAGGACGGGTCGGTCATAACATGATAGTTCATCTTGTCTATCGCATCGGAAGCATTCGACACGATTTCTCTCAAAAATATTTCTTTATGGGTGTAGATGGAATTAACCATCAAATCCATCAAACGCTTGGTCTCTGCCTTGAATTGTTTTTTTGCCATGTACAACCTCTTTTCAAATTGTAATACAGTCTGTTTAGTGTTAGCACTTCTATATAAGTATTGCTATAATAAATATCAATCCCGTTGAATGGAATTTTTTTTAAATAACTTGTATAACATAATCGGTATGACAGACGGAATCCAACAATTTTGTCAGTTTTGACATTCATTTATTAATGATAGAAAGGCAATCGGAAATTACGGGATGCGTATTTTTGTCCGAACACAACAACGATACGACTTTAAGGTGACGAATATGAGAATAGAGTTTCGGGGAGGCAAAATAAGCGGTAAAGTATCCCCTCCTCCGTCGAAGAGTCATACGCACCGCGCATTCTTCTTGGCTTCGTTGGCAAAAGGCCGCAGTACCGTGAAGCAGTCGCTTCTGAGCGATGATACCTATGCCACCCTGGAAGCCTGCGAATCAATCGGGGCTTCCGTAATAAATGACGTGGGCGACATTGTGATTGACGGAGGCCGGCTTCACTCCCCCAGGGATGTGGTTGATTGCAGAAACTCCGGTACCACGATGAGACTGTTCACGGGGATATGTTCGCTGTTTTCGGAATCCTGCACCGTTACGGGGGATGAAACATTGGTTAAACGGCCCATGGGCCCTCTGTTGGACTCGTTGGAACAGTTGGAAGTTCAGTGCGAATCGAATAACGGATTCCCTCCGGTAACAATCAAAGGACCGAATCGGGGAGGCAGTGTTTCGGTCGACGGAAGCAAAAGTTCGCAATACGCAACCTCGCTGATAATGGCCGCACCTTTGGTCGAAAACGATACCACGGTCATCCTGACCGGCGAGGTGGTATCCAAACCTTACATAGACATTACCGTGGACATAATGAGGAAATTCGGTGCACAGGTCGAAAAAGAACCTGGTAAATACAGAATAAAAGGAGGCACCGGGTACAAACCCTGCGATTATACCGTTCCGGGAGATCCGTCGTCCGCTGCGTTTCCGTTGGTGGCCGGCGCTTTGGGCGGATACGTTACGGTTACGGGCTTGGATCCCGAAGAGAAAGGGGATGCCCGTCTGATAGGCATCCTTGAAGACGCGGGATGCGAAGTAATCAGAAAGAAAAGCGAAGTCACTGTGAAAAACAAGGGGCGGATCAAATCTCTCGAGATTAACATGGGCGATATCCCCGATCTGTTTCCGATTCTTGCCGTTCTGCTGAGTACGGCGGAAGGAGAAAGCAGACTTTACGGAGCGCCTCATCTGAAATTCAAGGAAAGCAACCGCATAGACACGACGGTGGAAATGCTGTCGGCTATAGGCGCAGACATCGTTCCGACCGAAGACGGCTGCATAATCAAAGGTAAGGAGAGGCTTATCGGCGGCAAAATTGACGCCAGGGACGATCACCGCATACTGATGGCCGCCGGCATCGCTTCCTTGGTTTGCGACGGGCCGGTTGTGTTCGAAGGGGAAGAATGTTTTTCAATATCTTATCCCGCGTTCCTTACCGATTTGGAAAGAATCGGAATGAAGATGAAGGTTGTCTGAAACCGATACTCCCGAAAACATTAAAGTAAAACTCCCGAAAACATTAAAGTAAAACTCCCGAAAACATTAAAGTAAAACTCCCGAAAACATTAAAATGCTATATAGTAATATCATTCTGGTACAGAGTAGGATGTGCTAAAATAATATGACGCTTAGGAAAGATGGATATCGGGACAGACTTGTTGATAATACTATAGGCGATTATCTAAAAACATTCGGTGCAATATCTATTGAAGGTCCCAAATGGTGTGGCAAAACTTGGACGGGTCTAAATCATTCTAATAGCGTAATATTCATTGATGATCCAAGAGGAGGTTTCAACAATAGACGCCTTTCCGAACTTGATCCTGAATTTGCATTAAAAGGCAAAAACCCTCATCTTATTGACGAATGGCAGGATGTTCCTCCGTTATGGGATGCAGTACGTCACAAAGTTGACGCCTCTGGAAAAAAAGGGATGTATATCCTAACCGGTTCGGCAACACCAAACCGCAAAAATATATCCCACAGTGGAGCGGGACGTATTGGGAAGGTGAGGATGCATACCATGTCGTTATACGAATCAGGTGATTCCAACGGTGAAGTTTCTTTATTGGATTTATTTGAAAAACCCTGGAAAGAAAATAAATTTACTGAAGATATAAAACTAGAAAAATTAGTGGATTTGATTGTACGAGGAGGTTGGCCGGGCGTTTTGGGAATAAAAACAAAATCTGCTATGGACCTTACCAAAGGATATTTGGAAGCCATACTTGACGATGATATACGTACGATAGACGGTATTCAACGTGACGGAAGAAAGATGCTCATGTTGCTAAAGTCTCTTGCACGGAACGAGTCTACGGTTGTGAGCAACAATACCCTAATCCGCGACATGTCTGAAATAGGTGATGAAAAAATATCATATCCGACCCTGTCCGACTATTTGGACGTGTTAAAAAGATTATATATCATAGTTGAACAACCCGCATTTAACCCCAATTTACGCTCATCAGTACGAGTAGGTAAATCCCCTAAGAGAAGGTTTATCGATCAGTCTCTGGCCATCGCATCTTTAGGAGCAACTCCTGAAATGTTGATAAAAGATCTGAATACTTTAGGATTTATGTTCGAATCATTATGTATGCGCGATTTAACTGTATATGCCGAATCCTTTGGAGGTAAAATTCATCACTATCGCGATAGTGAAGGGAGAGAAATTGATGCCGTGGTCGAACTATCTGACGGACGATGGGGGGCGTTTGAAATAAAGCTCGGAGCAAATCAGATAGATAAAGCCGCAGAGAATCTTTTAAAATTCGATGAAATTACTTCAAGAGATCAAAAGTCAAAAAGACCATCGGTACTTTGTGTAATCTGCGGGTTGACTCCTGCCGCATACAAACGGGATGACGGGGTATATGTGATTCCGATAACAGCGTTAAAGAATTAATCACAAACTTAAATCCGTATTGTTATTTTTCAAATTTCAATAACACCGCGTTATCAGATTTAGCCATTATTTTAAATTAAACACATTTATTAAAGAATGGCCGTCTATCCGGTGGTATACCGACGATGTTCGTTTAAGGGGTGTTTCATGTATTGCATCTTGATGTCCGGACTGCCTGCTTCTGGCAAGACGACAGTTGCAGAATATATTTCGGAAAAAATGAATTTGTCCGTAATATCCAAGGACGACATCAAAGAGATTCTGTTTGATACAATCGGATTCACTTCCAGAGAAAACAAATTGAAACTGGGTATCGCAAGTTCCGGAATCATGAATTATATCGTTGAAAAGATGATGCAGAACAATTTACCATTTATTGTTGACAATAATTTTGAAAATACCGGTGCATCGGAAATCAAAAATTTGGTTAAAAAGTACAATTATGATGCCGTAACTGTACTTGTTGACGGTGATATCGATATTATATACGGCAGATTCATCGAACGTGATAAATCTCCCGACAGGCATAGAGGCCATGTAGTCAATACGATGTATCCTGAAAAAGAAACAAATCAATCTGAACCGATACTGGACAAAGATACTTTCGAAAGCAGATATGTCGGCCGAGACATGAGAGATTTTGCCGTCGGCAAGAAATTCACCGTCGATTCCTCATACGAAGGCGAAGATGACCTGATTTCTCTGGTAAATAATATAAAATACTACGTGGGAATGAATGATTGAGATGGTTAAAGCAGTATTGTTTGATATGGACGGCGTTCTGATAGACACTGAGAGGCTGAATCTAAAACTTATGATAGAAGCTTCCAAGGAATTCGGATTTGATGTCGACCCGGCAGACATATTGAGTCTCAGAAGCACTGCCCCCGAAGAATGTGCGGCTTTTTACCGTTTAAAATACGGGGATAATTTTGATTTCTACGAAATCCGTGAAGCACGCAGAAAAACCCTAAGGGAATACATAGAAAAAAACGGCCTATGTCTAAAAACAGGTGTGAAGGAAACCTTGGATTTTCTTAAGGAAAACAATGTGAAGACCGCTGTCGTGACTTCAACACAGTACGATCGGGCGGCGAATTACATAAAAATGCTGAAAATCGAAAACATGTTCGACGTCATCGTTTCCACGTCTCTGGTCGAAAGAGGAAAGCCATACCCCGATGTTTATCAGTATGCCGCCGAAAAAATCGGAGAGAAACCCGAAGATTGCATAGCAGTGGAAGATTCGCCCAACGGTGTGCGTTCCGCTTACGATGCGGGATGCAGAGTCGTCGTCATTCCCGATCTTACCGAAGCGGACGAGGACATGCTTCAAATGGGCACATGGATTTTGGATTCCATGGAAGAACTTATCGACATCGTTGATAAACTCATCAATTGATTACTCCGGACTTACGGGCCAGATATTCTCCGATGGAATGAGGGGACATGATGTAGAGTTCTGTGATAATACCGGTTATATGATCCGCCCGGGTGGCGTCGAAAGAAGGATTTCTGATTCTGAAAAACTCGTTTTCTTCCATACCGTCCAACACAGTATCCTTGATGATTTCGGATTTCTTTCCTTCTTCGATGCTTATCATGACTCCCGATAAAGTATCCTCGGAAAACTTGAAGGTCGGTGCTGCAACATAGAACGGTACTCGGGATTCATGTGCTACAAGGGCAATCTGAGAAGCTCCTATTTTGGATATGACGGAATCGTCGGAACCGACGGTGTCTGCACCCATTATCACCATATCGATTTCCGGCATCAGATGTCTTATGGCCGCATCTATGACTAACGTGGTCTTTATTCCCAAATCCACAAGTTCTTTGACCATCTTCATACCCTGGTACCGGGGACGCGTCTCCGCTACGTAGACTTCAATGTCTTTTTCCATTTGGTTGGCAGCCATATTGAAAATTTCTCTTGTGAGGGCACTGTGGCTATTTGTCAGAATGACGTCTCCGTCACGTATTATATTCCCGCCGAGTACAGAGATTTTCTCTGAAGCGCTTTTAGCCTGTTCAACAAAAGCCTCACCGTTGCTTTTCAGTACTTCAAAAACTTTCAAATCATTGTTATCATGAATTTTTTCTACACCTGCCAACACGTTCTTGATTGAATTGCGCAGTGTTATCTGTGACGGACGCGAACGTATCAATTGAGTGCCCCAATTCTGTGCGCTGAGTTTTAGATCTCCGTTCATGTCTTTATTTTCAATATATTCCTCCGCATCCCTTACCAAAGCTTCCGCGACTAGAACTGCAATGTTAGTAGAACCTCTGACTTCGGAATTACGGATTTTAATTACAAGCTCGTCCACAGAACTGCCCATATTATCACACCTTCAATCCAACAACAACCTTTGTGCACCTTTAGCGATTAACGCGGAGTTAGATTCCATATTCATGACCTTGCGGACCATTTCAAGGAATGCTTTGGCTCCTCTTTCGGTTTCTATGTCTGCGGCGATATACCTCGTATTATCCATAAAACCCGGCATCAAATCCGGTTCGATACCGATGAGTATCGGCAATATGGTTTTATCAAGAATCATTGCGGCCCCCATCTCCTGCAGACAATATTGACTTTTTATCGAGTTTTCGCTTAGTACACAGATAACCAGTTTAGCTTCCTTAAGGGATTTTTTTATGATTTTGACGAACGATTCTCCGAGAGTGGTGCCGGTTTTCTCCACAGAAGAACAGTAAATTCTGGAATCGTCTATTTTTAGAATATTCAGAGCTTTGGTCAGTCTGTCGGAAATTTCTTTGTCAAACCCGCTTTGAATAATGAATATCCCGTTCCATTCGTCCAAACCGAAGTCTACGGGTAATCCTATTTTTCTCATAATAACGACAAGTTCCGTATCGGAAAGTTCGTTAAGGTATTCTGAAAGCCATAAATCAAAACCGTCGTAATCGATGCCTTTCGGATAAGACATGCCGTACTGTTTACAGGTATGCATCATGTTGGCAGGGGTAATGTTAAGATTCAGGTGTGCCCTGATTCTATCAATCCCTTTTCGTCTTTGTATATTCCGATCCTCATTCTCTTGGGTAACGGTCAGCACCACCTTAGTTAAACACGATAATATGTTACGACGAACCGATAACACGGTATATGATTATAAAGAATCGTTAAAAACATAATAATCCAGACGTTTTATTGTTTGACGGCAATAGAACATTTCTGCTACTGCGTACCGACCCGGGTATTGTTCTCTTCCTTGGTGTATGAATTCATACTTACGTCATAAGTGTTGTTTTCTTTGTCAGACATTACTGCGCGGAGCGTTAATCGTCAGCATGTCCATAGATGAGTGCTCAAACACCCACTCGCTGTTTTCCCTTATGGACTGATCTCCCAAAATACGTAAGACTTTCAGCTGGTTCAATTTTCTATCGAAAACATCATCATGAGCCAGATGTCTCAAACGGGAATCGGCTATCACGAATATGTTGAGTTTCGCCTGTATGTGTTCCGGAGTCCCTCCGTAAATCTGTTCCGTTCTGGATTTGAAATACGCAGCGGATACCGTGGACACAATCATTCCCATTTTTACAATCGTAATATAGTACAGATTATGAGACTGGGACAAATATATCGAACCAATTTTAACGGACGGAATAGTTGCAATCACATCATCGGCGTCGATGTTCAGAAAATCATAAGAAATTATCATACCCAGTGCCGAAAAAAGTAATGTGGCGAAACTAAACATCCTGAACATCGCTCCGTTGAACATGTATGCGGCGGTATTGATCTTTTTCTTCTTCCAATGATAATTTCTCTGATCTTCGACCCAGGACCTTCTGACAGCCTCAACAACATGTTTAAAATCCTCGTCCAGGTCCGAATAGTTGTTTATTGGTCTGCAGCTCCACCCTTTGAGAACGGCCTTTACCCACATAACCTGATTCCTTGTGTAGTCGTAATACGTGGAGATAGAACGTCTGTTAATTCCAAGAAGCCTCCAATAATATTCTACTCTCAGAGTTTCGGCAAGATATCTGTAATCAAGGAATTTCTTGAACTCTTTATTCCGCACGTGTTTGTTCAAAACAGCCCACGCTATTAAGAACATCACCAAATATGCCAGAACGAACAGGAATACAACTTCGGTTAATACAAACAAGTAGAACATCAGCGAAAAGAACAGAGTCAGTAATTTCACCGTGCTTATGGACCGGTTGCTTTTTTTCTGTTGGGATATTGCAAGTTCGTCGGCAAGACGATACCTTACCGCAACCTCATCGGCATATCTTTTATTTCGGATATTTGTCAACAGTTCCTCGACGGATTTGTCTGTTTCTGCCTTTTGGTTCAGATACTCGTCCATACGCAGCAGGTCTTCGGGAGTTTCGGGATGTTCGCTTAGTTTATACTTGTTATAAAACCAATTCTCCCATCTTTTTTTGATTCCGCTTTTTTTACTCGGACATCCAGGGGTACTGTGGAGGTAGTATCTTCCGTTCCAGCATTCCCGTTCATAATCCATTTTTTTATCATCGACGTTTGATTTTGAAAGGTTTTCCAACAAAGAGTACGATATATCGGCAAGGCTGTTTTCGACGGCTCCGTGGAGACATAAAGCTTCATTGACGCATCTCAGAGAATCGGAGAATCCGATTTCCAAGTTGAATTCGTCAATTTTGAGGAACAGATTTATGAAATAATCGGGTATCTCGAACAACATCTCGTTCCTCATCCTCATGATAGTCCTCTCATCAGGGTCGGTAATGTACGGGCGTGTCACCCACGTTTTGTTTTTTGTCCGAACTTCTTTTATTTTCAACTTCACGGAATCGAAATTATCAAGTATTTTTGAGACGGGTCCGAATCCCAAAAGACCGCCACGTTCTTTTTTATCAATTTTTTCCGCAACGTCTGACAATAAGTGAGGTACGAGATATCTGGGTGAACAGGAATCCCATTCAATACGGTAAGCGGCATCCGTTTTTCTACTGACGTTTTTTTCATCTTCACGAGTGACGGGAATCCAACATACAAGACAATCTTCGACGGAACGCAGCTTGTCGGATTCGAAAGATACGTCCTCGTCAATGTCCATCGAAGGATTCGTGTAACGTATCAGACCGCTTTCAATGCCATTGAAACAACCTTTGATTGCGCCGTACGTGCCCGGGTTATCGTTTCCGTTTTCATCGTTTTTATACGCATAACCGTCCCACAGAGCGATAAGAATATGGGAATTCGATACCATGTACGCGTTCACGGCTCTGTAGGGAATGTCGGGATCATCATCCGAAGGTATGGTGGGTAATTCATAAACGTTCATGCATTTGCTTTTTACCCATAGAAAATCAATATAGGATTTCGGGTCGTCTTTCAACGAATTGTTTACAAACCATTCCTCGTCATTGGCAATAACGCCCACCGCTCTAACGTTGTTTTTTAACGCGATTTTTATGACTTCACGGTCAGCTCCGTCGGCAAGACCGCTCATTAGAATAAGATCCGTATGCGGGTATTGTCTGCGAAGGGTTATGAACAGCCTTTCAATTTCTTCACGGGTAGTTGATTCAATAACAGCATCCCTGTGTCCGCTGACAGATATCACGATAGGGGCGTTGGCGGCGTTGCTTTCAAATATGTTGAAAAGTTCGGGCTTGACTTCAGTACAAACTTTAAGACCCACGCTGTTGAGAATCGGTATGAACTTCCTGACGGCTTCCCTGTCGTAGTTTTGAATTTCGAGACTGAGGGATTTCCATTTGACCATATAGGGCGATGTTTTACTTTCGATGTCTTTCTCCTTACCGTGTGTCCATCCGCTGTTTTTTCGTTCCAATACCCACCGGGCGTGTTCCTTTATAGCCAATACTTCGACTTCGTCATCGCTGAGGGATAAAATTTCATTCTGTATATGTTTTGTATTCGTGATTCCGTAACCCAAATAATCAAGGAAAGTTTCGATGTGGGCGGCCTGGTCTATGTTTGAGTTTTTTAGATCCTGCGGCAGCTCGTCCCACGATAGACAATTATAGACTTCATTCGGGTTTTCTCTGATGCGTTCTGTGTTGTAATGGGAGTGTATGGCTTTGGCCATCTCCAGGATTATATCTCCAGATATTTTTTTGAAAGGCCTCAAAGGAATCACCGAATACAAATCGTAATTAAATCACAGAATATGTCTAAAAGTCTTTGTTTCATATTTAACTTCGATTCAAGTCAAACTTGGATTTTTCTCTTTTGATGAAAGAGTTATGGGCGCAAAATAACGTGTTTAAAACATGAATAAA
>DAHY01000016.1:12170-12859 GCA_002498605.1 Methanomassiliicoccaceae archaeon UBA404
AAATCATTAAACAATATATACAGGGAAAATAAATGTTATTTAAGGGATTCCATGAACAAAAAAGCGTTCCTAGCCATCGCAATCATGGTAGCATTGATTGTGCCAGCATCCTTTGTATTTACTGACAAAGTTGATGATAACGGATATGTCGATCAAAATAATGTAAGAAATTTATCGCCTGAAATTTTCCTTGGAGGTTTAGGCGGCAATTCAACGGAAGACGGGGATGAATCCGGTTCTCTGAAGGATATGGCAGAATTTTTATTCGGTCTTGCTCAGATGATGCTAGAACCCATGAATCTTGACAATCTTGATGAAAACGATTATGATATTTGGACGGGTACTAAGACCGTTAGTGAAACAATAGTCATTTCCAAACATCTTGTGTTGGCGGACGGGTTAATATTAACGTTTGAAGAAGACGGGAAAATCCTAATTCCCATCGGCTATGATCTGATAATTAACGGAACGGTAGAATTTAAGAACGAAGGCAACGGAATTTACATCGAGTTTTTCGATGATGGCGATGATGATTACAGTAAATATTCATCCATATATATCGGACAGATACCCACTTTCAGGGTTTCTGAAAGTTACGCGTCCAGTTTAAAGTTAATTTGCGAAAATTCCTTTAACGTGGGATTAGAGGCATATAACAATTTTGATGAATACGAAGACGGAAACGGAAC
>DAHY01000042.1 GCA_002498605.1 Methanomassiliicoccaceae archaeon UBA404
TTCCGAACCGTTTCTGATAACGGTGACCTTCGGCCTCAGAGTTATGGCGATTTTATCCAATCTGCGTTTTGCCCTGACTTCCTGAACCGTCGACACCAAAATGTTCAGAGCGATGACTCCCGTGGCGGACAAAGCACTGTAGGGGTCGCCGGCGATGTAAAGCAGCAAACCGATTATTATAAGCACAAGGTTGAACCAATTAAGGAAATTTTCCACAAAAATATCCTTATAACTGCGACTAACCGATGACTCTACCGTATTCACCAGGCCTTCGGCCCTGCGAACGGTGACTTCATCTGTGTTAAGTCCGTTTATGTTCATGAGTTAAGAATCAGCTCCCCTTATAAAATCCCTGCACAATCTCCTCTATGCTTTCCATGGGAATGGGGTCAAACCGTTCCGTTCCTTTTTCCTCGTCCAGGGACAGGAAATTCAGAATACACTCTGTTTTTTTGCCGTAGAAGCCCGAAACCGCATGAGCGTAGACGCTTAATTGGAATTTATAGGCATCAATATTTCTTTTGTCATTGTCGGTTTTGTAATCGTGAACTTCGGCTCTGTCGGGATACAGAACAAGAAGATCCATTATTCCCTTGAGGGTGACTCCGATATTGTCCAAAGGCAGTATGCAGGGAATTTCGGAATACACAATATCTGCATCTCTTACCGAGTTCAATATTCCTTCTATTCTAGGTACCTCGGGAAGACCGGAATCCGATTTTGACGGGACGATTCCCCGGGCCATGCTTTCGGCGACATGATGCACTCTCGTTCCGTATTCCGCGCCCTTTCCCGAAATTTCGTCCGAACCTTCGGCGGGACCCCCTTCTTCGAAGGGCATTGCCTCGCTGACGGTCAGAACCTTACGGCGGGATTCGAATTCTTTCAGTACGGGACGTTCGGACAGGAATCCTTCCGCCGTTCCGGCCGAAGGTTCCAAATAGCCGATCGAACCGAGATACTCTTCCCCGGACAGGCCTTTGATGAATCTGGACGGTTGGTTTCCGCAGATCATGGTAACGTACTGTTTCGCTCTCGATATGGCGACAAACAAAGTTCTTCTGTCTTCTCCGAATTCCTGTTTGACGGCATGCATCGCCAATTCGGATTTCCATGATTTTCCGATTTTTCTGAAACCGTCGACGTCGACAATTTCTTTGAAGCATCTCACTCCCTCGGTTTCTCTGAAATTGATGAGGGGTTTGTCCTTTTTGTAGTTCGGAATAATTCTGTTGTTAAGCTGAGGAATTATAACTATCGGATATTCCAAACCTTTGGATTTGTGCATAGTCTGCACGGTTACCGCGTTTACGCCCAGGTCTGCGTCGATAACATACGTATTATTTTCTGCTATGTCGGTTTCTATTATCCGTATCAAATCGGAAATTGTCAGCAAAGACGAACGGTGAGCCGATGACAGAGTGGAAATTATCGCCTGCGTTATGTCGTTGTTCAATCCGTAGTATGAGAATACCGAGGAAATCAAATCTGTGATTCTTCTTTTCTTGCGACTGAGGTCCTTTCTCATATTCACGATTTCTTCGGGAACGGCTTCCTCGTCGGAGCGTAAGATATACTGTATCTCCCTCATGCCGTACTCCATATCGGACAGTATGCCGGTCAATCCCCAGGGATCTTTTTTATTATTGAGATATTTTAACCAGGCCAGCAACAGTTTTCCCTCTCGGGTGGACATGATTTCCACTTCACCCTGAAGAAACGCGGGAACGCCCCGGTTGTTTGCCGCTTCGAATACTTTTCTGCACATTTTGCCGTTTTTGCAAATAACGGCAATATCACCGTATTTCGGAGGCCTAAGTTCTTTTCCGTCGCAAATCAGATAATCTCCGGTAACGTAATCTATGATTCTCGACACGGTTTCTTCGGCTTCGTCCTCGGACGGAACCTGCACGTATCTTACGTGAGTATTGTCCCCGATGTCTTTGTTGCCTTCGTCCAGATGAATCACGGTTTCCGGATTTAGATTTACAATCTCATCCTTTGAGCCGGGAATATTCAATACCCTGAATGAAGTGTCTATGATTTCACGCGAACTGCGGTAGTTCACGTTCAGAGAGAGTCTTGCGGGTTCCGGTATTCTGAACGGAATACGTTCGGTGTCGTCATTCAAATAACGGTGGATATCGACGGTTTTCTTTTCGAATTCTATGATGTTTTCAATCGAAGCGAATCTGAACCCGTAAATTCCCTGTTTCCAATCGCCGACAACGCAAAGATTGGGTTCTTTCAGCAGCATCAGGGAAATCATCATCTGTGTTTCGTTCGTATCCTGGAATTCATCGATCATCACATATCTGCAGGACATTCTTTCCCGGACGTTTTTGTTGCTGTATAATATCAGAAAAGCAAAAATCGCGGTTGAACCGAAAGTAAGCCTGTCGTCAATGACCGACCGGCGCAGGTATTCGTAATAAACGTCGTGAACAAATCTTAAAATTCCGGTTCTGTCGTCGTGGGCAATCGACATAAGAATTTCATCGGACGATTCGTTTTCTCCGGAAGCATCGGTCAAACCTTCGGCGTAAATATCTCCGTTTTTGATGTTTTTTCCTATGTCGCCGATTCTTCTTTTCCGTTCTGCGGGATTCTGATTCAATTCTTCCAGCAGCGAATACAGTTTGTCGGTATCTCCGAGAAGATCTTTTCCGTCATTGCCTCCGAACCATCCTTTGCGAAGAGGCACGATTCCCTTGGACATGAGTTTATCGATAAGATAGTACATATCTCCCGGCGCGGTACTGGCAAGTATTGCAATATCCCCGTAATCCTCTCCCCGTTCTTCATTGAATTCATCAAAAAAGTCACTGAAATATTCACGGTTCAGGGTATTGTTTTCAATCATGACGGCGCCTCTGGTAAGCCGTTCTTCGAATCCCAAAAATTCACTGACGATTTCGGGAGATTCCTTTACGATGGAGTAACAGAACGAATCGAAGGTTCCCGCCTGTATCAACCGGGTATCTTTGTCAAAATCCCTGCCGGAAAGGATTTCCCTTATCCTTTCTTCCATTTCGGCGGCGGCGTTTCTTGTAAAAGTAAGCAGGAGTATGTCTTTGGCTTCAACCTCGGGTTTACTGATAATATTCACATACCGGTTTACTATGGTGAAGGTTTTTCCGGTCCCGGGCCCCGCATCCACAACGTAGAATCCCTCAAGGCTTTCGGATATTGCTTTCTGTCCCGGATTCGGTTCACGACTCATATTCGTCACCTCCCTCGTCCACAACCACAGGCTCCTTTGTGCAAACCGAAGCAAAACCGCATTTCTTGCAATCTCTTCTGGGCATCGGAGGGAAACTTGAATCTATCATAAGATTCGCATTTTTGTAATCCTCGTTCAATTTTTCGAGGAAACGATCCATGGAGTCTTTGGGAACGTAAACGGTGTTTCCGGACGGCCAATAATCCTTGTTGTAGATTTTTATTAACCTCTTCAATGCCCCTTCGACATTGTTTCTGTGTGTTTTGTTGTCCTTGAAAGCCATTGATTGTATTATGCTGTCGCTGAGGGAAGCATTGGCAACCCATTCGTCCGGCGGAAGGCCGGATGAGACTATCGGCGTAACAAAACCCTTCCAGTTTCCGTACATTTCTTTGTAAGTGCCGACCCCCTCGAAATCGTCTTTCAGCGGGGATTCGTCCAGCGACAGATTTTCATATTTCGTTGTTTCCATCAGCCGCACGTTGACCGTGCCCCCTTCCACGGAGTTGTTGTTCATGACCTTCCCGTCGATTCCGAAAATATGAAACAGGGTAAACATGCCCTTTTCGGAAAGTCCTTTGTCTTTCATCAAAGCCAGATAAATCAAGGGCTGCATTTCGACATATTTGGCCCGTTCGAGATCGAAACCCTTCACAACGTCCGAACCTGTGTTGAATTTGCCCGTTTTGAAATCGATTGAACGGTCGCCCAGAATCAAATCCATCTTTCCGTTTATGGGATGTACGGAAGATGAGAAATCGACTTCCGTAATGCTGCTGGTCATCTCCAAACCTTCTTCGATCATCAGTCCGTTGGGGTATCTTCTCGAGGATACTTTCACGTCCAAAGGAATGTTTTCCGGAACTCTTGCGTCAATGAATGCCGTAAGGTTTTCGAGTCCGATGCGGATATGGTCCAAATCGATTTCTTCCATCATGGGGCAGGATAATCCGGCGTAAGTTTTGCCGATTTTTTCAACATAATATTCCAATCCCTTTTTGTTTACTATTTCGGGATAACATATGTACATTTCAGCAAATTCGTGGAGCAAACTTCCGAACGCGGTGGATTCGTTGTCCGGGGTCTGAATAAGATGTCCGTAATAAAACGACCTGGGGCAATTGGAGAAACTGTTGTAGGTGGATTTGGAAAATTTCCATCCGTCGGAAAGGGCGGCATCTATGGTCATACCTTCTTTTAAGGGGAATTTTTCCGCTTCTTCCCTGTACCATGAACCCTTTTTGATTTCGGCCAGATCTCCGAAGGAGACAATTGCCTCCTTTCTTCTTTCAAGTTCGTTTATCCCGTCGAACAAAAGAGTCGGTTTCGCGGTTTTTCCGTCTTTTGTTACGTTGACCGCATATACCCTTGAACTTCCCTGTTGCAGCAAAGCCCTGAATCTCATTGCATCTTTTTCGGCTTCGGCCTTTCTGTCAATGTACATTTTGCCGGAAATTCCCCTGCTCCAATCGTCGCTCATTCCCAGTAACGCAACGAAAGAACGGTCGACAAACATTGAATTGTGGCAATCGGCCAGCAGAACCCCTTTCTTTTCGTCATCGGGTATCTGTTCGTTGTGATGCAGATCCGCGACATTGTTCACGGCATAGGCCATCTCGTTTACCAGTTTTGAGTTTATTTTCAAATCCGTGAATTTCAGTTCTTCCAACAATATGTGTATCTGAGGCTGATGGCGTTTCTGAACGACCAAATCGCAGACTTCGCCGAAAGTCATGTTGCGGATATTTTTCAAACAATCGGCAAGTTCCGAAGTTCTTCCGATCGCGTCCGGAAGTCTGGAAAGCAGGACATTGTCGTATTTCGCCCATATGTGTCCGCCGTAGGCAGAGAAAAGTTCCCTTACGTGTTTCACCCTTACGGTTCGGTACTGCATACCGAAGCCGAGGAATCTGAGATAGTCCCGAACCTGGGAAAGATCCCTTACGGTCATGGTGTTTTTGAAAGGGATTCCGCGTCGGTACAATGCGGAACGGACGGCATCGGCAATCTCCCCTTCGGTGTCCATGACGATTGCGATATCCTCCGCTCTTTCGATATCAATCAAATCCACGACATTCTCGGCAACCTGTCTGTCGTTTCCGATTTCGTATATCGTTTCCATATCGAATTCCCCGTTCCAATCGATAATATCGATTTCTTCGTGTTTTATGGGGATGAAGTGTTTGTCCAAATCATCAAATAATTCGATTCCGACTATTGCGGTTTTTCTGTTAAGAAATATGTTTTCGGAAATAACCAGGCCGGCTTTTCCTTTGATATGATATTCTTCCGGAATGAAACCGCCCATGGCCTTTTCCAGTGTGGGCAGCGCGGAATAAGAATCATACACCTTTCGGGACTGTCCCGAATAAAGATACTTTCTGACTTCCGACGTGTATTTTCTTATTTCCCGTATGTTTTCGATTTCTCCGTGAACATATTTGAAACCGTATCCCGTTTCTTCGGCCACCGCCGCAACGATTTCCAATCCGCTCATCAGGGGTTCGCCGAGAATCTGAGATGATAACTGAGTCGCCAGCTGACGCGGGGTATAAGCAAAACCGCCGACATGGGGTTTTCCGATTCTGCCGTTGAGGGCAGTGGCAAGAGGAGCGTCATTCGTGATGATAAGATCGAAATTTTCGGCCTCTTTGTAAATTTCGTCAATGCTCTTTATTCTGTACACATTGCCGTATAGTTTGGTATATAGTAATGTTTTACCTACAACCGTATGCTATTATGTCGGCGGGTTTAATTACGATTGACCCGGTTGGGAAATTGTGTCTTCGATATATGTCGTGGAAGTCAATGCCGACGGGGATAAAGGGTATCCCGACAACTCGGTAGCGGAGGTCGGAATATGCCGTGTGGACACGGAAACATTGGATTACGATTCGGTTTACGGCGAACTTATTGCCGGAGATCCATTGGACATGGGCAAAACCTCTTTGGATAACCTTACGGATAATGCGGGAATAGACGTTCGGGAATTGTATTTGGGATTGCCGGAAGAAGAAGTCGTCGCGGACGTGAGAAAAATTCTCAAAGGTCAGGACGTGGCCTGTTTCGACGTCCGCGAAACATTCATGAAATATCTTCTGAACATACCCTGGGATTTGACCAAAGAAGCAATGATAATGCCCGCGGTATCAATCAGATTGCCCGGAAATCTGAACCTGAACCGGGAGGATCCGATTCAGAACAGAATCGCCGCGGCATATTCCGCTTTCTGTCCCGGAGACCCTGCGGAGGTCGGAGACGGACGGAGGGCATTGAATCTTGCCCAGATGACTTCGGAGATTTTGATCAAGCTGCGCAAAGAAGGCAGGTATTAAAGCCTGAACATTCTGAACACCGAACCGAGTCTGGTTTCCGCGAGCTGAGCCAAATAGGACGAAATGTAAATCAAAGACAGCACAATCATGGCAAAAATTAATAAAACTCTTGTCACGGAACCCACCGAATCCCACCAGGATACACAGGCCAGCAGGGACAGAAACAGTATAAGGCCCACTATGAGGAAATACCATCCCCGTTCACGTCTGTAATTCAGATAAATCAGGCCGAGCCCCTGTAATCCGATTATGCCGGGAATCAATGCCAGCAAAAATGCAAAAGTTTTGCTTTTTTCACCGGTGTTGCGATTCGCAGGTCTTTCGTATTCTCTCCGGTTTACCGAATATTCCGGAACGGTTCGATAACATTTCGGACATTTTCTGCTTGTGGACGGTACGTATTCGCCGCAATAGGGGCATCTGTGTGAAGTCATGTTTTCCCTGTCTTCGTATTTCTCGATTCATTTGACAATATATAACGGGAGCATATGGAAGGAACCCAAGGATTATAGCCGTAATGCCCTTTGAAGTATGACATGGTTGAAACACTGACGGTGACTCAACTCAACACCAGAGTGAAATCGATACTGACCGAATCCGATTTGGTAAAGGATATTTGGATAATCGGAGAAATTTCAAATCTTACCCGTGCCGTAAGCGGACATTATTATTTCACTCTGAAAGACGGATCCGGGGAATTGCGGAGCGTAATGTTCAAAGGTTCCAGGGGAAGAATAGATTTTGAACCCACGGAAAACATGAAGGTGAAGATCTTCGGCAAAGTCGATCTTTACGTCCCCAGGGGAACTTACCAGTTCATAGTTGAAACCATGGAACGTTCCGGCATCGGGGAATTGTATCTTGAGTATGAAAAACTGAAGAAAAAACTTCAGTCCGAAGGATTGTTCGACGATTCCCGGAAGAAAAAATTGCCTTTGTACCCGCGAACCGTGGGTGTCGTCACTTCCGAAACCGGGGCGGTCATTCACGATATTCTGACAACCTCCGAAAAACTGTTTCCCGCCGACATAATATTGGCCCCTTCGAAAGTTCAGGGGGAGGGCGCCGCCGAATCAATCGTAAGGGGAATCGAACTGCTGAACAAAATCGGCGTTGACGTCATGATAGTGGGAAGAGGCGGAGGTTCCATCGAAGACCTGTGGTCGTTCAACGAAGAAATTGTCGCAAGAGCGATTGCGGCTTCCGAAGTGCCGATTATTTCCGCGGTGGGTCACGAATCCGATGTTACGATAGCCGATATGGTTGCCGACGCAAGAGCTCCGACGCCTACGGGAGCCGCAAAAATGGCTTTGCCGGACCGGGAATATCTGGGGGATTTGGTGCGGGGTTACGAATACACCGCATCTGTTGCGTTACAACGGAAATTGGACATAATGAAGTCGAAAATAGATACGGTTTCGGTGAAATTGGATCCCCGCAGAAAACTTGAAGAAATAGGTATGCTGGAACTCCGCATAGACGGGTTGTCGAACCGTGCGGGCGCCGGTTTGAAGTCCACGGTTCAGAACATGAGATCCAGATTCAACGCGGTGGAATCGAAAATATCGCCGGCCGCCGCCGCAAACAGAGTCGGCGGCCTTAAAGAATCCCTGACCTCGTTCTCGGAGCGTCTGGTGCTTGCGGTGGGCCGTATCATGAAAGATTCCCATTCCAGAGCGGAAGCCCTTGGAAAAAGGGCCGATGCCCTGAACCCCCTCGGAGTTCTGAAGAGAGGTTACAGTTACGTTACCGATGCCGACGGAAACACTTTGACTTCGGTCAAAACGCTGTCGAAAGGATCGGTTATAGATGTCAGATTCCGGGACGGCAGCGCCGAAGCGGAAGTAAAAAAGGTGAATAACAATGGATGAAGAAATCAAGAATATGAACTTTGAACAATCAATAACCGCATTGGAAGAACTTGTGAACAAGTTGGAAAGCGGCAGTTTGGATTTGGACCAAAGTCTGGAATTGTACGAACGGGCCACGGCACTCAGGGACAGGTGCAGGAAAATTCTCGAAGAAAGCGAACGCAGAGTGAAGAAGATAACCGAAACCGCCCAGGGCGTCGTCGAATCAGAGCTTAAGTTTGAGTGACCATAAGTCAAAACAATGTTTTTCGGACCATCTGCGGGTTTTGTCGTAAAGACCCGTAATCGAGAAGCAGTAATCGCTGAAAGCCAGTCTGAGGGAGCCTGAAAGTTCGCCGTTTCTGAGCCCCTTGGCGTTGAACGAACCGAAATTATATTTCAGACCGATCAACAGAACTTCGACCGCATCGTGTCCCCGGGCGTAATCCAGAGGTTCATGGTCTCTTGAAGCTTCGTTTCTGTATATCCGCCCCAATTCTTTTCGGTCGATGCACCTGCCGGCGGTGCAGCATACGATTTCATCCAGTAATTTTTCTTCGTCAATCATAAGACTCCGCGGGTCTATAAACGATTCAAAATCAAGATTTCTGAAGTTTAAACTGAGTTTGTATTTCTCGGAAACATACATCATCAGACCTATGGGATAGCAGGCGGAGATCACGGCATCGAAAACAGGTCCGTATTCGTCTGTGAAAGCATCGAGAGCGTCTCTGTCCGCATACTCGCTTAAAACATCATCCAAGGCCGGACTTGCCAGCAGCATGGCCTCCAAATCCCGCTGATCGGTGCTGAATACGGGAGGGGTGCGTTTCTTGCCCTTTATTCTGTCCAAATCCGCATCGACGATTCCGATTACGTTATCGATTTTCCGGTTATTCCAGCATTCGTCCACGGCACGTCTCACGTTGCTTTTCGAATGTCCTACGACAACCCTTACCTTTTCATCGCAGAACTTGCCGTAGAGTCTGCTGTCGGTTACGCCTTCGACGGCAAGCACGGCTTCACCGCTGAAAGACGACAGCATCGATATTTCATTCGCAATATCTTCCGGCTTCAGGGTTCTCTGCATGTAAGTCCCTCAGTTCCCTTGACATATCCCATTTGTCGTGGATAATCTGGGGTGAGTGTGTGGCGACAATAAATTGAAGATTTCTGAGTCTGGCGATGTCCAGGAATATGTCGCCCAGTTTTTGCTGCCATCCTATGTGCAGGGAATTCTCCGGTTCGTCTATGACGACGGTGGATCCCTCCGGAGTCTGGAACAGCAGACGGTACAGGATAATCAGAATATTCCTTTCGCCCGACGAAAGAGCATCCAGCGGCAAATCCGCACCGGAATCCAATCTGAATATCAGGTTACTGTTTTCGTTAATCAGCAAAGTCTTTCCTATAAACATTTTGTTCATAATGTCCTGGGAAACAACGATGGATTCGGACAATCCGTACGTACGTTCGATGTATTCTTCCAAACCGTAAGCCAATTCGGCGTATTCCCTTCTCTTTTTGGATATATCGCTGTGGGTCGGAGGGAATCTGAGGGAATACGGCATATCAGGTTCCAATCCCGCGCCTTTTATGTAATCGAGTCTGGCTTTCAAATCCCTGAACAGCGAGACCATGTCTCCGTCCGACATTTCGGTAAAACATTCTTTCTTCGGAACGACAAGGCTGTTGTTTTCGACGGCGGATTTTATTATGTCCCTGAGTTCGTCGGCGTACACGTTAACTGCCGGAGTAAGGCATCCGTCGGGTTTGACAACGGTCTGTCTGTCCGGGGAAATATAAGTGATTTTGAACAGTTCTTTCAGCTCCTCGCTGTCAACGGGATATTCTATTTCGTTCTTCCGGATACGTATGCTGACATCTTCCCGTTTTTCGACGATTAACACAAGATCGTCGGTAAATCCTATGTCAATACGGTCAAACGGTAATTTTTCCAACTCTTCGATGTCTCCCTTCATCGAATAAACCAGGGCTTTGAGCAGGGTGGTTTTACCGAATCCGTTGGGAGAGTAAACGAAGGTTAGAGGGCTTGTACTGATATCCAAATCACAATCGATGTGGTACAGCAGACCGTGCACCGTCACGTTTTTGACTTTCATGGTGTTCCCATATCGGGTTAAGTTTATTTTAATACCCTCTTGTCTCCGGGGGCTATCTTTATTTTGATGAAACGGTTCCCATGTCAGGATGAACGACGACAAAGCCCTTTCCGACATAAGAAATGTCATAGCCGCGGGGCAATTGGACACCGCCGAGATACTGTTGAGGGACAGAGCCTCCTCGGTTTCGGATCCGCTGATTAAAATTCAGTGCGCATCGATATTGCTGGTTATCGGACGGAGCGAAGCTTCCGATGAAGTTTTGGAAAACATATACGAAGAACTTCGGGACAGCAATGAAAATTCTTTTTCCGTCGCACAGGCCATGAGGGGTTTGGGAAGAGGCGATTTGGCCATCGATCTGTTGCAGGATATCACCGAGAACGATGCGGTGCTCCGGGAAAAAGCAATGTCCCTGAATATGATCGGACGGTACGAAGAAGCCATAGAAGCCGTTGAAAAAATTTCCGAAAAAACCGCGGACGATTCGGTTCTGCATCTCGAATCCCTGAGTTCTCTCGGTAAACACGACGAAGCTTTGAAACTTTCAGACGAATTATTTAAAAAATATCCCGACAGCTACAGTGTTCTGCGTTCAAGAGGCGGAGCTTTGATTGCCGCGGGAAAGGACAAAGAAGCCGTAAAATACGCCAGGAAACTGATGAAAGACAATAAGGAATCCGCAGACGCCAACGCCGTCGCGGCTTACGTTATGTACATCATCGGCAACACCAAACCCGCCGGGGCATTCTCTTCCAAAGCCCTGAGAATCGACGGATCGCATGTGGGGGCAATGGAAATTCTTGCGCTGAGTCTGATGGACAAAGACAAGCACAAAAACGCATGTATCGTAGCCGGAGCCATGAACGAGAAAGAGCCCGGCAACCCGGCCGCGGTAAGAATACTCAGGGAGTGCGGCGGCAAGTTCTCCTGATTTTCAATGTGCGTTTTCATTGCACGTGCGTCATACGCGAAAAGAAGCAATCATGTCCGTTTTGCGCGGTACTATCGCGCAATATAAATTATGGAAGTCCGATTAAGGCGGTATGTGGAAGCAGGTCAGTGAGGACTTCTGGGCGGAGAACCGCGCATCCAAAGTAGGGGATGT
>DAHY01000043.1 GCA_002498605.1 Methanomassiliicoccaceae archaeon UBA404
CTCATGATTTCCGGTCCGCCCACGTAGGTGAAGTTGCTGCTGGTTTCTCCGGCAACCGCTTTCGCAAGCATGGTTTTACCCGTACCCGGAGGTCCGTGCAGCAGAACTCCCATGGGCGCTTCTATTCCCAGCCTCTCGAAGAGTTCGGGATGTTTCAGCGGAAGCTCCACCATTTCTCTGATCTTGTTGACGGCTTCCCCGAGACCTCCTATGTCGTCATAGGAGACCTGAGGAATCTCGCCTGCGGCCACGTCCGCGGGCTTGTCACTGATTTTTACCTCCGTGGATGAAGTCATGATAACGGCTTCGCTCGAAGGGGCGTATGAAGTAACAACGAAATCCATCTTGTTACCCATAACGTTCAGCGTCACGGCGTCGCCTTTCGAGAAGGCGCGTCCTTCGAATACCTGTCTGAGGTATTCGTCCCCTCCCTGCAGTCTCAGTTGATCCCTGGGGGAGAATGTTATTTTGGTTGCGGGTTTGGCGGTTACTTTGTTTACGGCAACTCTCTCGTCGATGGAAGTGCCGGCATTCCACCTTGTGTTCCCGTCAACTCTTATTATGCCGCGGTTGGCATCCTCGGGTCCTCCCCTGAGGACCTTGGCGACGGTGTTCTTCTCACCTGTGATTTTGACAATATCCCCGACTTTGATGTCCATCACGTCCATCAGTTCGGGGTCCAAGCGGACGATTCCTCTGCCCGCTTCTCCTGATTTCAATTCGGCGACTTTGATCGCTTTATCAATTTTGTTTTTCGATGTCATCTTTCTCACCTCTCTGGTTTTATTTTGAAACCGTCCGGTATCTCTTGTGTAACAACATAAGGGATATCGCAGCGGCTTTCTGCTTTTTTCTACATCATATTAGTTTGTACTTCTATATAAACATTTCTTTTTAGTCATATAGATTTTTGGACATCCGTATTATTTTGCACCGAATCAAAAATGGAAAGCATTATTTTTAAAGGATAAAACACAGAACCCGCCTTCCGGAATGTTAAGAAAACTGCAGACACCGGATCTTAATGCAAAAAATAACAGTTCTAAAAAATTTTTCTTCTGAAAGTATAATTTATGCTAACATTAACTAAATATTCAACAATTGTAATGTAATAATGATGTATATTATTATACATTAATGTACACAAAGATATATATGATAAATCAATTAGTACTATTATGACATTACCCAAGGACATTCGTACCTCCCTCGATGTCGAGGAGTTGCCGAAGAAATGGTATAATCTGGCGGCGGACCTTCCGGGACGGTTGAAACCTCCGTTGAATCCGAAGACGATGGAACCCGTCCGTCCCGACGAACTGTCTTCGCTGTTCTGCGACAAAATAATAAAACAGGAAATGTCAACCGAACGTTTCATCAACATTCCCGGGGAAGTCAGAGACAATCTTGTGCATCTTTGCCGTCCGTCGGTGTTGCAGAGAGCCTACCGTTTGGAGAAACATCTCAAAACGCCGGCAAAGATATACTTCAAAAGAGAGGACATGAGCCCTCTGGGAAGCCACAAAGGAAACACGGCCATCGCTCAGGCTTACTACAATGCGGAAGCGGGCATTCACACTCTTACCACGGAAACCGGTGCCGGACAGTGGGGAACCGCCCTTGCGGCATCCTGCAACCTGTTCGACATTAAAGCAACGGTGTTCATGGTCAGGGGAAGTTACGATCACAAGCCCACAAGAAAGATTGTGACAGAACTTTACGGCGGAACCATATATCCTTCGCCGTCGGTGCATACCGAATACGGAAGGAAATATCTCAAAGAGCATCCCGATTCCATCGGTTCTCTGGGAATAGCCATTACGGAAGCCTGCGAACTTGCAATGAAAGATCCCGGAACCTGTTACGCTTTGGGAAGCGTTCTGAATCACGTAATGCTGCATCAGACCGTGATAGGCCTTGAACTGAAAGAGCAGATGAAGAAGGCGGAAATCGAACCCGACGTGATGATCGGCTGTGTCGGAGGCGGTTCCAATTTCGCAGGCTTCTCGTTCCCCATGATTGCCGAGAAAATCAAAGGAAACACCGAATGCGAATTCCTTGCGGTCGAATCCAAAGCCGCTCCGAGCATAACCGGAGGGGAATACAGATACGATTTGGGAGACACCGGAGGATTCACTCCGATGCTGATGATGCACACCGTCGGTCACGATTACGTGCCGCCGTCGGTTCACGCCGGAGGACTGAGATATCACGGAATGTCGCCTTTGGTATCCGCCGCGGTGGAACAGGGATACGTCAATGCCGTGGCCTACGACCAGCTGGAAACCTTCGAAGCCGGAGAGACATTTGCAAAAACGGAAGGAATAATTCCGGCGCCCGAATCCAATCATGCGATAAAAGCCGCAATAGACGAAGCAATCAGATGCAGGCAGACCGGAGAGGAAAAATCGATTATTTTCTGTCTGTCGGGACACGGTATGCTGGATTTGAACGGTTATTCGGAGTATCTTGACGGAAGCATGAAATCTTCGTCCTGATTCGAATACCAAACCTCTTCCCCCTTATTTTCAGATATAAATAAATAGAAACTCAAAGTACGAAGGAGCATGCCCGGAGAGCTTGCGGGAGACACCGTTACGGTATCCGATCAGAAAGAAGCGGGTCAGCTTTACAACAAGGGCAATTACGGCTATCCCGTGAAAGGCGGCGGATTGGATTTGGATCTGACCGAAGCTTTGTACCTTATGGAAAGCGAACGTTTGGAAATTCTCCGTAACGGAAAAGACGTGTCTTTCGACGAACTGTTTATCGAAGCGTCCAGGACCGTGGACGGTTTTGACGTCAAGTATCAGGTTTACAGGGATTTGCGCTCCCGGGGGTTTGTGGTCAAGAACGAAACCGGGGCGTTTGACATGGCGGTTTACCCCCGGGGTAAAATCATAAGCAACTCCCGTCCGCAATTCATGGTTCGGGCCGTATCCGAAAGAATGGAACTGGATATCACGGATTTTTCATCCGAAATTCTCAAGATAAGAGACAAGGGCTACGAGATACTTTACGGAGTGGCCGACGAGGAAGGAGACGTTACGTATTACAAAATGTCCGTAAGAAATCCCAAAGGTTCCGTGTTCTGCGAAGAAACAGACAATGTCGCCAAGGGTAAACTCATCGGGGACCGAGTCTTCGTGTTCGAGGAAAAAGACAGAGAAATTCTGGAAAATGCCGGATACTTCGGCAAAGCCGTCGGCGATGTGTACCAGCTGTCGCTAATCGAAAGCAAATACCTCATAAAAAAAGGAATATTGGAAGTTTCCGACAACAACGGGAATATGATAACGGCCGAAAGTATGCGGCCGTCCGCCGATGATGAGGATTTACTGTTAAGAACCGCCGCGTATTTCGATTTGAGATCCCGGGGACTGGTTGTGAAAACGGGATTCAAGTACGGTACCCATTTCAGAGTTTACGAAGGTTCTCCCGACGATTCCCACGCAAAGTATCTGGTGCACGCGGTATCGGCTTACGATGTTGCGACATGGCCGGAAATATCCCGTACGGTAAGGCTGTCGGGCGGGGTAAAGAAAAGCATTCTGTTCTGCCGTATCGGCGAGAAAACCGAATATTACGAATTCAGATGGTTCAGACCCTGATTACCGGTCATAGTATTCGGGTCTGTGCCCTTTCAAAAATCTTGAAATCAATAATTTGACGGTCTCTGCTTTCCATATGCTGTGGAAATGTTTTTCACGGTCTTCGGAAGTGGCCTTCATAAGACCCAGCACTTCGGGGAGAGAGACCGGCTCTATTACGCTTCCGCCATCGTATCCCGTGAAATCCGCACAGGTTTTTTCCAGGTTTTTCCGGATTTTTAAAAAATCGGCGGGATTTGCGGGAGGTGAGTTTATATCGTATTTTCCCTCGCGGAATTCTTCCAATGTCATGTTGTTGACCAGTTCTTTCAATCCGTCGAATCTTCCCGGCCATCTGTTCAAATCCAAATCCATCAATAAAGTGGGTGTGCCCATAGACAGGGAGGGGAGACACGCATGCATTCTTCTTGACACCACACAACCGGCAGAATTGTAAAGATACAGGAACGATTTCGCTATTTTGTGTCTGACTTTCATATCGTATGTTTCCAGGAAGTGATGGGATAACGAATACACGGGTTTATCCGTCATTTCACGCATCATACCGACAGTTTCTTCGGGAAGATCCACGGCAAGAATGTAATTCTGTCTTTCGATTTCGGGGTTCGGAAGAAGTGTGAGAGTAAGACATCCGGAATAGTACGCGGGAACATCGTTTTCCTGCATGTATTCCAAAGTACTGTAATCTCTGCATCCCACCGGTCCGTGTTCAATAAAATATTCTCTGCTTCTTTTCATGACGCCATTCCGCATTTTGGGCGTAAAGTGCATGGAAGTAAGCATAGGGTCTATGGCATCCGACGGGGGAAAGTGTTTTGCCGAATCCAGATAGAACGCGTTCAGTATCATCTTCGTTTTCGGCCCGTCGTAACACCATAGATTCTCCCGGTTTACGAAACGTTCCGTCTTCGGAAGAAAACGGGATGAGGCGACGCTCTGGATATCGTCGCCTATGTTATTGGTCGAATATCCTATGAGGGAATAGTCTTCGTTCACGCGAACACTTCAGAGCTGAATGTCTATTCCCAGTTTATCGGTGAGTTCCTTGTACCTGTTTCTGATGGTAACTTCGGTAACTCCCGCAACCTCGGCGACTTCGCGCTGAGTTCTTCTCTCGTTGCACAGAATGGACGATATGTATATCGCCGCGGCGGCAACCCCGGTGGGACCCCTTCCGGAAGTCAGTTCTTTCTCGGAAGCGTCTTTCAGGATTTCGGCCGCCTTGGTCTGCACCTCGCCGCTCAGTTTCAGTTCGGAGCAGAATCTCTGCACATAGTCCTGAGGTTTGGTCGGCATAAGTTTGAGTTTGAGTTCACGGGTCATGAACCTGTAGGTTCTTCCGATTTCCTTGCGGCCGACGTGACTCGCGCTTGCGACTTCGTCCAAAGTTCTGGGGACACCGCACTTCCTGCATGCAGCGTACAGCGAAGCCGCAACCACGCCTTCTATGGAACGTCCTCTGATCAGGTTCTTGTTTACGGCCTTTCTGTAAATCATTGCCGCGGTTTCCCTGACGTTTCTGGGAAGTCCCATGGCGGAAGCCATTCTGTCAAGTTCGGACAGTGCGAACGCCAAATTTCTTTCGGTGGCGTTGGATACACGGATTCTTCTCTGCCACTTCCTCAATCGGTACAGCTGAGCGCGGTTTCTGGTGGGTATGCTCTTGCCGTAACTGTCTTTGTTTTTCCAGGAGATTTCGGTGGAAAGACCCTTGTCGTGTATGGTGTAGGTCATCGGAGCGCCGGTGCGTGCCCTCTTCTCGCCCTGTTCAACATCAAAGGCTCTCCATTCGGGACCCTGATCGATGAACTGGTCATCCAATATCAGGCCACAGTCCTCACACATGAGCTCTCCGCGTTCGTAATCACGGACCAGGTGACGGCTGCCGCATTCGGTACACACTTCAATTTCTTCGGTGCCTTCTCTTGTTTTTGACATTTTTTTTCCCCTCTTGGATGTATAATCCCATTCCGACCGTGATTTCCGACGGATTGTCCGCTTTCACAGAAACATAAGGTTTATCCACAGGTCCGAATATACGAATTATTTTGCCAACTTTGCGCTTATCGGCGTTGAAAACAGGATCCCCCATCTCCGGAGGCTCGGCAGCTATCGTGACTGCTCGGCCATCAGAACTCAATTCTGATACAATTCCCAAAAAATCCATTTACAATCGTCCCGTTCAAGCGGTTGGCTTTTGATTGGTTGCTAATTAAACTTAACTTATACTTAAAACATTGGGTTTATTTTATTATCTTCATGTAGTTTTGCAGGTTATTTCGGAAACTCATACTATTAAATCTAATCACATCGAATTTCACATTAAAATTCTGTCCGCATCCCAAACGATTAATTTTTTGAACGAATATTTTTCAAAATATTTTTCATAATATACGTGAAAACTTTAATAAGGACAAGACCTATCGGAGGCTAATTGGATGCGCTACATAAGCGAATCCCAGGAAAATGGAGGTAACACATGATAGATTGGGACATAATGTCATTCCTGACCATCGTAGTATTCGTTTTTGCGGTAGTATTACTGATTGCAGGAATATTCTCTGCCTACTTCGGCAGCGGTAAGAGCAGAACCTACGGTTTGTTGATGCTGGTGGCCGGTCTTATTGTCTTCGTAATATGGGCATATCTCATAGGATGGAGCGATATTGAGCTTTTCACCAATGTTCACGCCATTGATGTAATGGTTGACGCAGTCATTAACTTCTTGGCCATATTGCTCGGTGCCCTGATTGCCATAGGAATATTCCTTGTGGCTGTCCTGAAGAGCTGAACGGCAAGAACAGACAGACTGTCTCAAATTTCTTACCCACCCTCGGTGGGTTTTTATCCTTTTATTAATTAATGTGTCACATCATGCCCAGAGTATCCATAATCTTAGGCAGCAAGAGTGACTTGCCGGTGGCAGAGAAAACCATCAGGGTTTTGAAAGATTTTTCCGTATCCTACGAGATGAACGTTGCGTCCGCCCATCGGACGCCGGACAGGGTTGAGAACCTTGTGAAAAATTCCGACGCGGATGTGTTTATCGCGATTGCGGGTTTGTCCGCGGCGTTGCCCGGAGTGGTTGCTTCGTTCACGATCAAACCGGTCATAGGCGTACCGGTAAGCGGTAAGCTGAATCTTGATTCTCTGTTGTCGGTGGTGCAGATGCCGGGAGGGGTGCCCGTGGCGGCGGTGGGATTGGACAGAGGAGACAATGCCGCCGTGTTGGCCGTGGAAATACTGGCAATAGGAAACGGCGGGCTGAAAGAGACTCTGACGGAGTATAGGAAAGAACAGGCCGAAAAAGTCCTGAAAGACTCGGAGGAGGTTTCGGAATGTTCGATCCTGTAAAATTCATAGACGAATCCGTCGAACTGATAAAAAAACAGGCCGTCGGAAAAGCGATTATAGCCTGTTCCGGCGGAGTCGACAGTTCGGTTGCCGCCGTGTTGGCAGGAAGAGCCCTGGGAGACAATCTTTTGGCGGTGTTCGTGGACACCGGTCTTATGCGCAAAGACGAGCCCGAAGAAGTCGAAAAGATGTTCAGGGATTCCGGAATAGAACTCAGAAGAGTGAACGCTTCCCATGAATATTTCGAAGCTCTCAGGGGAGTGACCGATCCGGAAGAAAAAAGAAAAGCGATCGGTGAAAAATTCATTCGGATATTTGAAAGGGAAGCCAAAGCATTCGGAGCCAAATATCTGGTTCAGGGAACCATTGCGCCGGACTGGATGGAATCCGGTGCCGAAGGTCACACTAAAATAAAATCCCATCACAACGTGGGCGGACTGCCGGAAGACATGAACATGATCCTTGTTGAGCCGGTAAGAAATCTTTACAAAGAAGAAGTCAGGCAGGTTGCGAGGGAGCTTGGAATCAAATCTTCGGAAAGACAGCCGTTTCCCGGTCCCGGACTGGCGGTACGGTGCCTTGCGGAGGTTACGCCGAAAAACATCGGAATCGTCCGTGAAGCCTGCCATATTGTCGAAGACGAAACGGCGAAAGCCGCAGAAAAAGGAAAACTGAAGCTCCCGTGGCAGTATTTTGCGGTATTGCTGCCCGCCCGTTCGGTCGGAGTCGGTAAATCCGGAAGATCTTACGGAATGACCGTGGTAATACGCGCGGTGGAATCAGCGGACGGTATGACGGCAACTCATTCGGACATCCCTTTGTCGGTGCTGAACAAAATATCCAAACGGATAACCGACACGCTGAAAGACGATGTGGGACGGGTTGTGTACGATCTGACGGACAAACCTCCGGCCACGGTCGAATGGGAATAAAGTTTCCATTCGTTTGACTGTCAAAAGCGGATAACGTTCAAACTGAACGTTATCCGTATCCAAAAGAATATGCGACGGTTCCGATGAACCGTAATTTTGTATTCTTATCTTACGCTTGCGGCAAGCCCTTCAAGTTCGCTGGTGGCTTTCCAAATAAGGGTTCTTGCATGCAAAGGCGTGTTGTTGTCGTTTGCCAGGTCATCCAAAATGGTCATGGCCCCGGTCGCACGTACATCCATTGCCTCGTTTGCATCCATAAGCCTGGCTTTGGCCTCGGTGGCTCCGCGTCTTATGTTCTTGGGAATCGAATCGTCATTCGCCAAGAAATCAAGTACATCTGTTATGTTTTTAATATCTGCATTTGACATAGATGTCACCTCTATATTCAGTAGGTCTCGAATTCTTCCTGAAGATCTATAACGATCTGCTCAAGGACCTCTTCGAAACTCGGGCCTTTGTATTCCCTAGTTCCGCCGAGATCGCTTTGAATTCTGGCTATGAATTCAATATTCTCTTTTATGAATTCTACGTTGCACAAAACTTCTTCCATGGACGTTACCTCTGGATAAAACTCGAATTGATATCCACTATATAGCAATGTCGGATATCGCGATATTGCAATACCTCTTATTCTCCCCGTCATACATACCGAAATGTTTAAAATACTAACCTATCTTTAAGGCATATCTTAAATTGCTGTCGTTCAGCGATAGCGAGAAAGATATGCTACGCCTGATATTTTGGCGGAGGAAGGTTTAATCATATGGCCGAAAAAGAGTATCCGGAAGAAGAAACTCAGGAGACTGCCAAGTCCGGATTCGGATTCAGCAGATATTCGAGGATAATAAAAATGGCACGTACTCCCGACAGAGACGAGTACAAGAAGACTCTGGGCATAACAGCCTTGGGCATAATTCTTCTGGGCGCCATAGGATTCGGCATAATGTGGCTTATGACATATCTTCCTGCATATTTCTGAGCAAAGGAGCAAACAATAATGTCAAATCAGTACTCAGGTTCATGCATTACGGGCGTGAACGACGTCAAAGATGCCCGTGCGGGTGAGACGGTAAGTTGGCAGTTAACCGTAACCGGTAACGTAACAAAGGCAAAACTGTCAATCACCGAGGAAACCGGTCCGGAGGTTGAAACAGCGCCCCCTTGGGCGTTGGCGATGACGGAGTCGACCGGAAACGAAATATGGAACAGTTACGGCGGAAAATACGAAGTAACCGTTGATATTCCCGGAAAGAGAGACAAAGAATTGACGCTCGTTGCAGAATGTCCGAAAGGTGCCAGATACGGGGACTTCGTGAAAGTTACCGTTGATGTCGATTGTGACGGCATGAAGGACTCCATAGTTTTCGAGGCTTCCGCCAAACAATCTATTCTGATTCTTAAAACTCAGATGGACCAGGAACGTTCGGTTGCGGATTCCCTTGCCGCCAAAGCCAACATCGGCGAGAAAGATCTGTATGCGATTCTTGCTCCCGCAGGACTCAGAGGATATGTGTTTGTCGAAGGAATGAACACCGACCGTCTCCGCGAAAGAACCCGCGACATAAGAAGAGCCTATTCGTTCATACCCGGTGAAACGTCCATGAGTGAAATCGATCATTATCTTACGCCGGTTTCCGCCGTTGTCGGAATGTCCGAGGGGGATATCGTCGAATTGGTCGAAGGACCCTTCAAGGGCGAAAAAGCCAGAGTGCAGCATATTGACGAAAGCAAAGAAGAGATTACTGTCGAGCTCATAGAAGCAATGGTCCCGATACCGGTCACGGTCAAGGGTGACAGCGTCAGAGTCATAGATAAGGAGAGATGAAAATGGTAGATATTGTTGAGGCGTTGGTGGACGGAGGCAGAGCCTCCGCCGGACCGCCTCTCGGCCCCGCCCTGGGACCGAAAGGGGTCAACATCACCCAGGTTATCGCAAAGATTAATGAAAAAACAAAAGCCTTCGACGGAATGAAAGTTCCGGTCAAGGTTTTGATTAACGACGATAAATCGTTTGAAATCAAAGTCGGCACTCCTCCGGTTTCCGCACTTATAAAATCGGAACTGGGAATCAGTCTCGGCGCGGGAAACCCCAAAGCCGACAAGGTCGGAGATCTTACAATCGATCAGATCAAGAAGATTGCCGACATGAAGCATGACGATCTTTTGGGCGCAGACCTCAAGTCCCGGGTTTTGGAAGTCGCGGGAAGCTGTGTTTCAATCGGCGTCAAAATCGACGGAAAGGCCTCCAAGATATTCCAGAAGGATGTCGCCGAAGGTCTTTACGACGATAAATTCTAAACATTAAAAGGGGATTTCATCCCCTGTTTAATTTATTATTCGAGGGGTTGCAGCGGTGCTTGTTCACAAATACATGATGAAGGCGATGTCCAATATCGTTGCGGCCGTATCCTCGTTCATCGCCCTCATGGTGATGACCCGTTACGTCAGTTACGAATACGGGGTGATGATGTGGGCATTCGCCTTCATAGCTTTGTTCAACATTGTGGCCGGATTGGGATTCGAAACCGCACACATCAAATTCTTAGCGGAGGGACGGGACCAAAATAATTGTTTTTCCACATATGCGGTTATCAGAAGTTTTTTGACATCGCTGATGGTTGTTCTGTCTTCCGTCACAGTGTATGTAAGCTATAAAAACGGCACCATGAGCAGTGAACTCGTAAGGACTCTGGCTATATTCATAGCGTACTATGCCGTATGGGATATACGGTCCATATTCACCGTAACCTTCGATGCCAGGCTTGAAAGCGGAAAAAGTTCCATAGTGGTAATACTGGAATCGGTGATAAGATCGGTTCTGCTAATAATACTGGCATTGATGCAGGTATCCGCGGACGTCCTGAGTCTGGCATATCTGATCGGAATGATTGTGACAATGTTTACGGCTCTGTCGTTTTTCAGAAATGTAAACATCCGGCCGATTCGCCCTACGATGGCAAAAGAGTATCTTTATTTTGCGGCTCCGTTGATACTGTCTTCTCTTGTGCTTTTGGCAATGGAAGCGCTCGACAGAGTCATTATCGGGTTTAACGGAGACGTATTGGAAGTAAGTTATTATGCCGCCGCCATGGGAGTGGTTGTTGCCGCAGTATCTTTGGGAAATTCGATGAACAACGTTATTCTCCCCCAATTATCCAGTCCCGAGATGACAGGTTCAAAAAATAAAACCGAAGGATTGGTCTGGGCTTCTCAAAAATACCTTCTGATGCTTCTGCTTCCGGTGACTGCGGTGACGCTCGTATACGGAGAATCGATTTCCGCGGTACTGTTCGGCGCGGATTTCACCAGAGCGGGATTGATATTGTCCATTCTCTCGGTGATGATGACACTGAAAATAATATCCGGGGTATTGTCACAGGTGTTGTATGCGTCCAATAAGGCGGGACTGTACACCAAGGCATCCGTAATATACGGCGTATTGGTGATTGTTCTTTACGTACTGTTCATCCCCCCCTCGGATTATTTTCCGTGGGCCGGGGGAGTGGGTGCGGCGTTGGCGGTAACGACCGGCAGTGTGATTTACATTATTCTGCTGACATATTACGTAAAAAATTCCACCGGGGTGGGGATTTATCCCAATTTATGGAAACATCTGTTGTCAATGGCGGTAACGCTGTTGGCAATGCTGGCTGTTATGCATTATTTTGACGTGTCCGGGTTGATACGGGTTGCAACGGTATCCCTGTCGGGTTTGGGCATACATATGCTGGTTTTATTCGTAACCGGGGAATTACGCAAATCCGATATGGAATTCTTCAAGAACGCAATCAATCCGAAACAGATAATGAAGAGTTTGGAAGACGAATTCGAATGAATCAAGAAACCTTAAATAGGGGTCTCTGTTTAGTCGGTATGCTTGTAGGAGGGTTTTTTACCCGCCTGTACTACAAGGAGGAATTATATTGGCAGAAGAACCAACCGTAAGAGCTGTGCAGAAGGCACTTGAGGGTGCAAAGAAGCGCAATTTTGTCGAAACGGTTGAGTTGGCCATCAATCTTAAGGATATTGATCTTACAATTCCCAAGAACCGTATTCAGGAAGACATCGTTCTTCCCGCGGGTCGCGGAAAAGAAGTCAAGGTCTGTGTGATTGGTGGCGGCGAACTAGCCTTGAAAGCCAAAGACGTTGCCGATCTTGTGATTGCTTCCGAAGAAATCGGATCTATCGCAGGCGACAAAAAGCAGGCTAAGAGAATCGCGAACGATATCGATTATTTCATTGCCGAGGCGCCTTTGATGGCCGTCATCGGTAAAAATCTCGGTACCATTCTCGGTCCTCGCGGAAAGATGCCCAAGCCCATCGCCCCGGGTGCAGATCCGGAAGCGATGATTGTGCAGCTTCGCAAGTCTGTGACTGTCAGAACGAGAGACAAAAAAACCTTCCACGCCCCTGTGGGAACCGTTGACATGTCGGCAGAGGACATCGCTGAAAACATCGATGTCGTTCTCGGACGTGTTGAGAGCCACCTTGAAAAAGGAAAGTTCAACATCGCGTCAGCCTACGTTAAGACTTCCATGGGTCCGGCAGAGAAGGTGATGTGAGGAATCGAGATGGCACACGTCGCAGCATGGAAGAAGAAACTGGTGAATAACCTTGTTGACGAAATGCTCAGCAACCCCGTCGTCGCAATTGTTGACGTGGAAGGAATTGCGGGGCAGCAGATTCAGGGTATGAGGGCCAAGCTGAGAGGCGAAGTATACCTCAAAATGGCAAAGAACAAACTTATGCTCTTGGCCGTTGAAGAGGCCGCCAAACAGAAGCCCGGACTTGAGGGACTCATGGATTCGATCCACGGACAGTGCGCTATCATAGCCACCGACAAAGATCCGTTCAAGCTGTTCAAACAGCTTAACGCCACCATGTCCGCCGCACCCGCCAAAGCGGGTCACGCGGCACCTCACGACATCGTGGTTCCCAAGGGACCCACGCCGTTCGGACCGGGTCCGATCATCGGTGAACTTCAAAAGATAGGTCTTCCCGCAGCCATAGAAGCCGGGAAGATAGTAGTCAAAAAGGACACGACGCTGGTCAAGGAGGGGGAACCCATATCCAGACCCGTCGCGGCAATGCTTCCCAAGCTCGGAATACTGCCCATGGTCGTAGGTATGAACCTTAGGTCCGCCTACGAAGACGGAGTGGTTTACAGCAGAAGCACACTGGATGTTCCGGAAGACTACTACAGCAATATGTTCGCTTCGGCAATCTATAACGCACGTGCACTGGCAATCGAAATAGCCTGGCCTACCGACCAGACCATCGTTGCATTGATCACGAAGGCGTACAGAGAGGCAATGGCCCTTTCTATAGAAGCCGCAATCCCAACCAGAGACAGCATCGGAGCACTTTTGGCCAGGGCGGAAGCACAGATGCTTTCCGTAGCCTCGGCCGCAGGATATCAGGACGATCGCATATCTGCAAAGATGGCGTCCGCGCCTGTGTCTGTTGCAGCAGCGCCCGAAGACACCGATGAGAAAGGGGACGAGAACAAAGAAGAGATCAGCGAACAGGATGCCGAAGAAGATACGGCAGCCGCAATGTTCAGCTTATTCGGCTAAATAAGGAGATGAAAAATATGGAGTATATCTACAGCGCAATGATGCTTTACTCTGCAGGCAAAGAAGTCACCGAGGAATCGTTGACCGCAGTTCTTACCGCCGCAGGCGTAGAAGCAGATGCAGCCAAGATCAAAGCTCTGACTGCTTCTCTTGACGGGGTCGACATAGCAGAGGCAATCGCAAATGCCTCTGTGGCAGCAGCCGCACCCGCGGCCGCAGCAGCCCCCGCAGCTTCCGCAGCTACCGAACAGGTAGTCGAAGAGGAAGAAGAAGAGGTCAGCGAAGAAGAGGCCGCAGCAGGTCTCAGTGCCCTTTTCGGATGAACGGGCACGGAGGACCGGTATTACAAACTTTTTACAACCAATTTATTTATTTTATTGAACATCATACCGCCTGTTATGGAACCTTCGGAAAGAATCACCGTGAGGCTCAATTCCGAAACCGCGGCGGCTTTGAAAATTCTTGTCGATCGGGGGGAATTCGAGTCGCTGTCCGACGCCGTACGCAAGGCGATGGAAGATTTCATAGCCGTAAGACTCACGTCCGAAGAGATTTCGAAAATCGTATCGGATATAGATATAGAAGATGATTCTTCGGTCATAGGAAAAAGCGACGTGGAGGCTATGAACAGATCAATCCGCGAAGCGGTAACCGGTTTCGTGCGTACAAAGATGGATGAAGACGATTCCGATACGCAGAACGTCGAAAAGAAAAAAATCCGATGACGGCAAAATCAGATATTACTCGTCGGATTCTTCCAAATCGTTCAGCATTCTGACGGCTTTGCCGATTACGCCCATTATGGTATAATATTCGCACCTGGTGGGTATCGAACGTCCCATCATTTTTCTGAACATTACGGAAGTATGGTGTTTTCTGTCTTTGCTGTACCGGACGGCGTCAAGCAGATCGTCGAAAGAACCGAACAAAAGTTCCTTTTCATGACTGTCCGCAGGTTCCGGATGCGTCAGATGAACCGTGCCGGACAGTTCGTACATTATTATCGAAGCGGCGTGGGAGAGATTCATTATGGGATTGATGTCTTTCGTCGGTATGTTGACCAACAGATCGCATTTGTC
>DAHY01000003.1:0-2661 GCA_002498605.1 Methanomassiliicoccaceae archaeon UBA404
TTCGAAGCCACCGAGGCCGGAATACCTATCCGAAAATATGGAATCGGGGAAATAACCAGAAGGGACATCGTCGAAGCCGCGTACGGAGAACCGGAGCACAGCGTAATTCTGGGATTCAACGTACTTATGTCCAAGGACGCGGAGCTCGAACGTCATAATCAACCCATAAACGTATTCACGAATCCGATTGTTTATCAGCTGATTGATGAATATATTCTGTGGCGCGACGAGTCGAAGAAGAAAACCGAAAGCGACAAACGTTCCGAATTCTCATTCCCCGCAAAGGTATTGCTGTTGCCGAACTGCACTTTCAGGGTAAGCAAACCTGCTATTGTGGGTGTACGCGTCTTGGCGGGAAGAATCAGACCCGGTGCAAGGTTCATATCATCTTCCGGCGGAGATGCCGGAAAAATACGAAGTATCCATTCCGGAGAAGATTCCCTGAAAGAAGCCTCTCAGGGAGACGAAGTCGCCATAGGTTTGGACGGCGTGACCGCAGGAAGACAAATCAACGAAGGCGAAGAATTATACGTTGATTTACTGGAATCATCCGTCAAACAATTGTACGAAATGGATTTGACCGGCGATGAAAAAGACGCCATGGAAGAAACGATAGCCGTCAAAAGGAAAGAAGATCTGTTCTGGGGGATGTAATGAAGTATACTCCTGAAAATGTGTTGAAAGCAGACCCGTACAATATGTCCGGCGGCATATACGATTTCATAGACGACCTGAACAATGCAATGGAAACACCCATAGATTACGAACAGGATTTTGAAAATGTAATCATATGCGGCATGGGAGGTTCCGCCATCAGCGGCGACATACTGGTTGACTGCATGTACACCGAGTCCGTCTACCCTGTCGTTGTTCAACGTTTCCCCGAACTCCCTAAATGGGTCAATGAAAACACACTCGTGATTATGGCCAGTTATTCCGGCAACACAAGAGAAACTCTGGCATTATATGATGAAGTTGCCGAAAAAGGCTACAAAATGGTGATTATAACATCAGGCGGCAGACTTTTGGATCGAGCGGAATCAGACGGCCATTACATTTTAAAAATGAAATCCGGTATTCAACCCAGATGTGCCACGGGATATTCCCTTGGGCTCATGTTCGCTCTTATCGACCATGTCGGTGACACGTCCTTCAGAAATACGGTCAAACGACTTACGCCAAAATTAAAGAATTTCAGAGACGAATTGGCAAGCAATCGCAGTATGGCCTGGGAAGTTGCCAGAAGAATCAATAACCGGACTCCGATAATATATTCCACTGTTGAACTGTCTTCATCGGCGTTGAGGTGGAAGACCCAGATTAACGAAAATTCAAAAATGATGGCATTCTCCGGATTAATGCCGGAATTCAATTACAATGATGTTTCGGGGTGGTCCGAAGGTTCCGTTCGGGAATCCTGTGTCCCTCTGTTCTTATGCGAAGAACGGATGACCAAGGTCAGAAAGAAGGCAATATATGCGGCCATAGATGTTCTGAAAACTTACGGACTGGAACCTATGGTGGTAAAAATCCGCGGCAGAACCACTGTTGAGAAATTGTTAAGGGCAATCATGATCGGAGACTACGTTTCATTATACCTGGCATATATCAATGAAGTCGATCCCAGTGAAGTCGCATCCATAGCTGAGCTGAAAATACGTTTGGCAGATCTTCTTCCTTACGGCAAAGCCTGGTCGAAAAAGAAGAAGTAATCTTCTGGCAATGCAACACCGTCATTCCTCTTATGGAAAGATATATAAGTCGGTTTTTAATAGGACTGAGTTACAGGTGTTCAAATGGTAGATTTTAAAACTATCGTCAATGATGTTAAGACCGGCAAATCTTACAATGTTGCCGTGTCGGGTCACCACGCGAACTCTCTGATTGGTAAAAACATCGGAGAGGTCGTGGATGGTATATTCGTAGGTCTCCCCGGTTACAAGCTTAAGATAACGGGCGGAAGCGACGGAAACGGCACTCCCATGAGGAAAGATCTTCCCGGCGGTGCAAGAAGAAAGCTCCTTTTGTCGGACGGACTCGGTTTCCACGAGAAACGTCACGGTGAAAGAAAGAGAGTCGCTATTCGCGGAGCCACAGTAACTGCCGATATTGTGCAGATAAATCTGGCTATCGAAGAGTACGGACCGAAATCAGTAGAGGAGTCCCTCGCACCCGAGTCTCCCGCGGAGAACTGATGCAGGTTCCAAGGCAGCCCGAGGCTAACATCGGGATGATAGGTCATGTGGATCACGGAAAAACCACTCTCACAAGGGCGCTTTCCGGTTTCTGGACCGACCGTCACTCCGAGGAAGTCAAGAGAGGTATTTCAATACGTCTCGGGTACGCGGATGCGGCGTTCTACAAATGTCCCGATTGCCCGGGCTCCGCCGCTTATGGAAATCAAAAGATATGTGCCAACTGCGGTAGGGAAACTGAATTTCTGCAGGCGGTTTCGTTTGTGGATGCCCCCGGTCACGAAACCCTGATGGCAACCATGCTGTCGGGCGCCGCACTGATGGACGGCGCATTGTTATTGGTGGCCGCCAACGAAAGATGTCCTCAGCCTCAGACTAAGGAGCATCTCATGGCTCTGTCGATAATAGGTATCGAACACATCGTAATCGTTCAGAACAAAATCGATATCGTTACCAGGGAACAGGC
>DAHY01000003.1:3000-7199 GCA_002498605.1 Methanomassiliicoccaceae archaeon UBA404
GAATCCACGCCGCTTATGCATGTGGCCCGTTCCTTCGACATAAACCCCCCGGGTACGGAACCCGCGGATCTTAAGGGCGGAATCATCGGAGGAACTCTGATTCAGGGAACTCTGAAAATCGGCGACGATGTGGAAATCGTTCCCGGACGCAGAGTGCAGGATGCCGGTAAAATCGTCTACGAAAAGATATCCGCAAGGATAACCACGTTGGAAGCGGGCGGACAGTCCGTAGAATCCGTCGGACCCGGAGGCCTTATAGCCATCGGTACGGAATTGGATCCTTCCATAACAAAATCGGACGGTCTGACCGGAACCATGTTGGGCAAGCCCGGCGAACTCCCCCCGGTCGTCAGCGAATTCACCATGAAGACCGTACTGATGGATCGTGTTGTGGGTTCCTCTTCGGAACTAAACGTTGATGACATCAAGAGCAATGAACCTTTGATGCTAAGTGTCGGAACCGCAACCACTGTGGGTGTGGTAAAGAGTGCCAGGCCGGATTTGGCCGAAGTGCTTCTCAAGATACCCGTGTGCGTAATGCCGGGTCAGAGAGTCGCCATTTCCAGAAGAATCTCCAACAAATGGAGATTGATAGGTTACGGCATCGTCGAGTGAGGAAGTATGCCGACCGACGTCATTCTTGACACGAATGCGCTGTTGATGCCCTTCGAAATGAAAATAAATCTCGATCTTGCGGTACGGGACGTTCTCGGAGATGTGCGTTTCATAGTACCGGGACCGATAATCGGCGAGTTAAAACATCTTAAAAACAAATATTCCAAAGTAGCCCTAAGTTTGGCCAGAAGGTACGATATAATTCCCACCGAAGCATCCGGTGACGCATCCATAATAGAACTGGCGGAAAAAACCGGAGCCTTTGTTCTGACCAACGACAGAGAACTGAGGAACAAGCTTCGCGATAGGGGAGTTCCTTTGATTTATCTGCGTTCCGGAAATCATCTGGTGGCGGAATTCAGATAAGCGGTTTCGGAGGGTCTTCCGGAGGTTCGCCGGTCCATTCCTTTTTACCGGTTTCTTCCAATCTGGCTCTTACCAATTCTTTTCCTTTTTCGCTTACGCCGTAAACCGGAACTTTATTCCCGGCTGTTATTACGTCTCTGTGCTTTGCTTCCTGTCTCAGTGTCGCCGAAGCGCATGACGTAATGACATCACAGGTATCAAACAGCGTAACCGCGTCTTTGTAAGAAACTCCGGACGTATGAACGGCCATTATGACCGAGGTGCTTCCGTAAACATCCCTTATGCTCAATGCATCGTTTGCATCGCAAACAGTGACGGCGACGTTTCTGAATCCCATGGAATACGCTTTTCCGAGTCCCGAAAGCATATCGATTTCTGCGGTTTCCGGATTGAGAACATAATCTTTCCCGACAGCGTCCATTACGGTTTTTATCGGAGACGTTTCGATAACTGCGGATATGCGTCCGCACAGTCCCTGGACTATTTCCGGATCGGTAACAACGGCGGTACCGCATCCGTCCGCAACTATCACGGCCGCATCAATCAATCCGTTCTTCAAAGCGGTACTCAGTATCTCGGATATTCCGAAAGAAAGGAAATCGGGCATTCGCACAATTCTGTTTTCGGTAAACAAACCGAAATCATCCATTCTGAACTGTATGTTTTCTTTTATGGACTCTTTGTCGAGTTTCTCGATGCCTCTGTGTTTTCCGAAAAGAGGGCAGACTTCAATCTGAGGTTCCCCTATTTCGATTATTTTCCCGTCTTCGACAACCACCCGGGCTTTTCCGAGGCACTCCATAACGTGCCTGGACATTTTCACTCCACGATTTCTATCGTGTTTATGATGACGTCCTGTACAGGGGCGTCGTTGCGTTTGGTTTTCACTTTACCGATTGCGTCGACGACATCCATTCCCCCGACAACCTTTCCGAACACGGGGTGGGCGTAAGGCGTGGTGGGATTTTCTTTGTCAAGATACACGTTATCGACGGTGTTGATGAAGAACTGGCATCCCCCTGTGTTGGGGCGTCCGGTGTTGGCCATGGCAATAGTGCCGCGGACATTCGAATGTCCGGTGCCGAATTCGTCCTGAATGTTGTATCCGGGTCCGCCTGTGCCGTCCCCCTTCGGACAACCGCCCTGAATCATGAAATTGTCGATGACTCTGTGAAATTTCAGTTTATTATAGAATCCGTCTTTTGCAAGTTTGATAAAATTGCCAGTGGTTATGGGCATGTCCGAGTGCAGTTCGATGGTTATATCGCCCATGCTGGTGCGCATTATTGCTTTTGTCATAACCAAGAGTATCCCTTTCACAATAAAATACTGTTGCGATAAAGTTTCAACAAATCTTTATGTCATCCGAAGTCTATTATGAATCATGACCTCGGGCGTTTTAACGGTACTGGGATGTCCTATTCTGGAGGACGAGCTGATATACGGTATCGCAAACGATGACGAGAACAAAGAAATCTTTCTGATAAAAACAGACCCTTCAAAAAGCCTGATTGAAAAATTCAGACGCAAAGGAATATCTTACGAGGTCATCGATGAAGACGATTTCATTGCAAACGGCATCAACCGTGAAGTGTCGGGTTTCTCGATTGTTATAAAAATGATGGACATGGCGTTGCACCGTGAACCCGCGGATCTCCGTTCCGTGATTCAGGAAGAAGTAACCCGGATTTCGGGCATGAGCGATGTCATAGCGTTGTATTACGGAATGTGCGGTAACTTCGGATGGGACATGACCCGGTGGGCAAAAGAAAACAATCTTTGTCCGGTTGTGGTTTTCCGGGACAAAGACGGAAACGTTTGCGACGACTGCATTGCCGTCGCCATCGGCGGGAGAAAGAAGTATATGGAGCTCCTGAAGGAACACACCGGCCGGATGTACTTCACCCCCGGCGTTGCGACCAATTGGAACGATTTCCTGGCCGTCAATGAAGTTTTCGGAAGATGTTTCGGATGCGGCGTCGAACAGCTGAAATGGATTTTCGAACAATGCGGTTACGACGCTGTGGTTGAGATAGACACAGGCCTGGGGGATTCCGGGGAAATGCGCAAATCCACCACAGAATTTGCCGAAACTTACGATTTCAGAATAATAGAGGCCGATGAATATTGGCCTGACATTTATCCTGCTAAAAAAATATACGATAGTGCAAAATATATTATGGAGATGAAGACCAAGTCACAGAATTGATAAAATCTTTGATTCAATCGAATCCCAATTCGGCATATACGTCGCCTCAAAAAATTATTATAAAAATTTTTAAGGAACGATTTTAATAATATTTTTCACACTTGATTTAATAATTGAAGAACATGCACAGGTGTGCCAGAAACAAGTATAGCGCCTGCAGAGCAAAAGTCAGATGAATTCAATCTGAAATTCATGACATATGAAAACACTCTTGTACTGAGAGCGTTCGCGATAATCTCTGTAATATTTGCTCACACGCAAGTCTGGGCCGGTTTTTATTTTAACAATCTGGGCTCTATAATGGTGGGGTTATTTTTCTTTTTATCCGGATACGGTCTTACCATCTCTAAGAAAAATAAACCCAATTATCTTAAAACATTCAATCGGAGAAGATGGGCGTCTATATTCATTCCGACGGTGACGACATCAATTTTGAGTTTTTGTATTTACGCAGTTTACGATGCCGTGAGTACAGAGAATCTGTACAACATCCTGTATCAAATGGTGGTAAGCCCTATTTCAGGGTTTATTTATCAATTATTGATATTTTATGTGTTTTTCTATGTTTTTAATAAATTATTCAGGGAAAAGACTGCATTGTTAATGATATGGGCCGGATCCGGTCTTCTGTTAATCGGAAATATTATGGGATACAACGCTGACTATAATTATGAAAACTCATTTTTATTTGCAATAGGCGCAACAATAGCAGTATACGGTGACACGCTCATAAAGTTTACACGTAAGAATTATAACAAGCTGCTGACAGTCATCGGTATCGTACTTCTTTTTGCATGCATCAATTTTTCATTAAATGTCAGATATGATGTAACCTATAATCTGATTACAACTGTTTCAGTATTATATGTACTAATATTGACCGTAAAAAAACCTGAATACAATTACCCCGTGTTTATTCTAATTCTGTTTATGATTTTTGTGATGTATGGATTTTGGCCGGATATCAATACGGGGGGATTGGATATAATGAGAGATATGACTTTAATTG
>DAHY01000019.1 GCA_002498605.1 Methanomassiliicoccaceae archaeon UBA404
AAATGTAAATAATATAAAGGTACGTAACGTTCTTCTTATTATGACAGATACAGTGTACAAAAGCCGAATCGGCGGTTTATTCTGGCTGATTCCATTGCTGATGATCCTTACGGTAACGGCATGGATTCTGGTTCGTCCGGGATGGATCGCAACGATAGTGTGCATACTTTTCCTGGCGGTGCTTGTGTACATAACGGTTGCTTCTGTCACAGTATACGGAAAAACCAGCTATACCGTAACCGAAGATTCCGTCAGAATAGATTCCCCGGACGGCATACTGAATATTCTGTTCTCCAAAATAACTTCCGTGGATACCGAAAGAGACAATGACGCCCTCTATTACGGAATGTCCCGGGATGTTGTCAGAATAAATTTCGGCAGCTCATCCTCCGTGGTCATATCGCCGAAGCAGAAGTATGAGTTCATGACTGAACTCAGAGTTGCCGGTTTGAACGTCGAAGAATGATTCAGTCTTCGTTGAACGTTTCTTCCGCGGACTGTATGGATTTTGTCAGTACGGAGTAAGCGTTGATCATGTCCTCTTCGCCGACAATAAAAATCGTATCCGTGTAACAGCTTACGGTTTCTTCTATATTGATTCCGGCATCCGAGAGATTTGTTATCAGATACGCTATAACGCCTGTGGTATCAACAATCTTTTCCGGAGATTTTACTACAATCTCAACAAGATTTTCCCTTACTTTGATTATGTTGAAACGGCCGACGGTATCCATGATTCTGTCTTTCAGCATTTTGTCGGCGATTATCGTGACCGCGGAAGCGGACTGAACAACCTGCATGATTGATTTCTCGTTCCACAGATCTTTGAAAAGATTATCCATTTTATGAAGAACCGACCAGTCGTTCTTTGCGGTAACGATACAGGTTTTGGTGCGCATCTCCAATCTGCTGTCTTTAAGAACACTGAGAATTTCCATCTCGTGGTTTGAGGATTTGCCCAGTTTCGAAGCATATCTGCGGCAGGCAATCATGACGGCTTCCTCGTTGTCAACATCGATATCCTTCATGATTTTGCGTGCCAATGCGGAATAATTGACCAATCCTTTGGCGACACAATCCTTAATGCTGGGATGAGTGTCAATATATACCCGGGTTTTCTCCGCAAGACTTTCTTTCGATAAACACTTCGACATGAATCCTGTATGATTTACAAAGTATATTATGTTATATTGTGAACAAAAAAATGGTAAAAAGTTTGGGATTAAAGTTTATGTGTGGAATTTAACACGGAGGCAATATTCAGGAGATTGAGTCCGTAAAGATGCGTCCCGAACGGGACACGAACCGTTCAATCTCCTGCCGTGCAATTTTTAACGGTGCTTTCCACACTTTCCACGGTTACTGCAGCCGGAACAGCCGCCTTTCCTGAAATCCTTCACTGTGAAATAAACGGCCGCCCCCAAGAAGGCGGCGACCGCCAGTCCCACAAGTATTGTCGCCAGATTCATATCGTAACCTCCGCGGATTGCTTTCGGTACTGGCCGAAAGGATCCTTGCTGATCAACACATACGCCATTGTCATCGCCACAAGCACGGATATTGCCGTCCATATTCCGAAGGTTCCGTAAATCAACAGTGTTCCGATCTGGTATATTATCAGCGATACGGAATATGCCAGAGTCGTCTGGTACAGAACCGCCGCTCCGGTGGCCTTCCAGGTTCCGAGCTCACGCCTCATTGCACCGATGGCGGCGAAACAGGGAGCGCACAGCAGGTTGAACACCAGGAAGGAGAAACCCGCTATCGGGGTCACCATGGAAGCGATGATGCTCCATATTTCCACTCCGGTTTCGGCTACGTCGGCGTATCCGAACAGCACACCGAAGGTTCCGATGACGTTTTCTTTTGCGAGCAATCCGGTTATGGTACCCACCGTAAACTGCCATTCCGAACCCCAGCCCAGGGGTATGAATATCCAGGTCACCGCGTTGCCCAGATTGGCCAGCATCGAATCGTTGATGTCGTCCACCAACGCAAGAGACCAGTCAAAGGCCGAGAGGAACCATACTATTCCGCAGGCCAGCATGATGAATGTTCCCGCCTTTCTTACGAAAGACCAGACTCTGCTCAGGGCGGACTTTATCACTGCAACCGGGCCCGGAGTTCTGTACGGAGGCAATTCCATTATGAATTCCGAGGGCAGCCCGGTAAGTGAAGGCCACTTCTTCAGTATGATACCCGAAATCAGCACCGCAAGTATTCCTATGAAGTAGGATGCCAGTGCGATCAGAGCGGATTTGTCGAACCAGGCTCCGGCAATCAGTGCGATTATAGGCAGCTTGGCGGAACAGGGTACGAAAGTGGTGGTCATCGCGGTTATTTTTCTGTCCCTTTCGCTTTCAATGGTTCTTGACGCCATGATTCCGGGAACGCCGCATCCGGTTCCTATCAGCAGGGGGATGAAGGACTTTCCGGAAAGACCGAACTTTCTGAACACCCGGTCCATGATGAAAGCTATTCTTGCCATGTATCCGCTGTCTTCCAGGATCACAAGAAGCAGGAAAAGAACGGCCATCTGCGGCAAAAATCCGAGAACCGCGCCGACACCCGCCAACAGTCCGTCGACGACGAAGGCGACCAGCAGCGGATCCACGTTTATGCTTTCAAGATATGATTCGGTGCCCGGGATCACCATTTCGGCAAAGAATACGTCGTTTACCCAATCCGTACCCCATCCTCCGATGGTGGTAATCGATATGTAATAAACAATGAACATAATTCCCGCAAATATGGGAAGTCCCAGCCACTTGTTTGTGACTATTTTGTCTATCTTGTCCGATATGGTGTATTCGCCCGGAGTTCTTCCGGACTTCAGTACCGATGAAACAGTTTTTCCGATGGCTTCGTATCTTTCGGAAGCCACGATTGAATCGGAATCATCGTCTTCGGCTTTTTCGTAAGCTTCGATAAATTCAGAAACTTGGTTCCAGGAATCTCCGATTTTTTCAATAGCCAGGCTGTCTCTTTCCAAAGCTTTGACGGCGTACCATCTCAGTCTTTCGTCCGGAACGGTACCGCGCAGAACTTCGGATATCTGACGTATGACTTTTTCGGAATTGTTCGAAAGTGCGATCGGATTGGGTTTTTCTTCGGCGGAATCTATCGCTTCGATCAGTTCGTCGATGCCGTCTCCCCTGAGAGCGGATATTCCGACGACTTTGCATCCGAGAAGGCGGGACATCCCCTCGATGTCAATTTCGGTGCCTTCTTTTTCGACCGCATCCATCATGTTCAGGGCTATCACCGTAGGGATGCCCATATCCAGAATCTGACTGGTAAGGTACAGGTTCCTTTCCATGTTGGTTGCGTCCACTATGTTTACAACCAAATCCGGATTGTCGTACAACAGATAATCTCTGGATACGATTTCTTCCGGGGAATACGGAGACAGAGAATAAATTCCGGGAAGATCGACCACAATCGCGTCGATTTTCTTTATTTCCCCTTCCTTTCTGTCAATAGTTACTCCGGGCCAGTTACCCACTTTCTGGGAACTTCCCGTCAATTGGTTAAACAGTGTGGTCTTCCCGCAGTTCGGGTTACCGGCCAAGGCGATTGTTTTTCTCAAAACTTCGCCTCCGTCGATAGCTTACGCTGTTCCATCTCAATGAAATTCAAAATTGATCACTCCACGTCTATAGCTTCGGCTTCGCTCTTCCTCAGACTCAGCTCATATCCTCTTACGTATACTTCCATGGGATCGCCCAAAGGAGCGACCTTTCTTACGAGTACGGTACTGCCTTTGGTTATGCCCATATCCATGATTCTTCGTCTCATGGATCCTTCGGCGTTTATTTTCACCACCGTTACGGTTTCTCCGCTGGGTACGTCTTTGAGCGTAAGCATCAACACACCCCGGGGACAACGAATATCCTCGAAGCCATGGATCTGTCCATGGCGATGCGTGTGCCTTTAACCTCGAGAAGAAGATTTCCCGACACGGTGTTCAAAACCGATACGTCGGTACCGGCCACAAGACCGAGGTCCGAAAGGTATCTTCTCTGTTCGGTCTTTCCCGCAATACGCACGATTTTTCCGCATCCGCCGTTTCCCATGACTGCCAGGGGTATTCCTCCGGCCTTGGGAACGGTTTCCGCGAACTCAGTGCTCATCGTACAGCCGCGACAGGAGCCGCAGGGTGTCGAACATGTTTTTGTCATAATGTTAGGAATACCTAATTAGTATATAAGTTTAGGCTCTCCTAAAGATTTGGCGAAGATGAAAACGTTTCTTTTTTCTCTATCTATGCGGGAGAAACGTCTGTTTGTACCGGACTGTGCATTATCATTTTGAAATAAATAAAAAATATTTTTGAATCAAAAGAAGCAGAACGCTCCTTTTGATTGTAAAAATGTTTGAAAATACTGAATTCAGCCTATGAATTCCGTGAACAGAGAAAAGAACCTGTCCTTTTCTTCCTCGCCGACTATCAACGGCGGTATCAAACGCACAACGTTTCCGTGACACACGTTCACAAGAACGTTGTTGTCGAAACAGTGCTTCTGAACCGCAACCGCGGTTTCGGGAGATTCCATTTCGATACCGATTATCAGGCCGTATCCGCGGACCTGCGATATCTTCGGCGAATCTATGGATTTCAGTTCCTTGATCCAACGGGATCCTATGTCGGCTACTTTATCGACGATATTGTCCCGTTTCATGATGTCTATGACGGCGGAACCCGAGGTGCATACCAACGGATTTCCTCCGAAGGTAGTTCCGTGGGAACCCGGCGTCATCACTTTGGAAATTTCATCCGTGGATACCAATGCTCCTATGGGCACGCCGCCGCCCAAAGCCTTGGCCAGAGTCATCATGTCCGGAATCACGTCAAAATTGTTGATGCCGAACCATTTTCCGGTTCTTCCCATTCCGGTCTGCACTTCGTCGACAACCATCATCGTTCCGTTGTCGGTGCATATGTCGCGGACCGCGCGGAAGAATTCTTTCGGAGCCGTCACTACGCCGCCTTCACCCTGTATCGGCTCCACCAACAATGCGGCGGTGTCTTTGTCTATTATCGATTTGACGGATTCGGCGTCTCCGTATTTGTAATATTCAAAAGCGTTACTGATCAAAGGCTCAAAAGAATTCTGATATTTTGTCTGGCCGGTCGCTCCCAACGAAGCCGCGGTGCGTCCGTGGAAACCGTTCCATGCGGAAATGATCTTTTTCCTTCCGGTGTAACGGACCGCCAGTTTCATTGCCCCTTCGTTGGCTTCGGCTCCGCTGTTCACGAACAGTGTGCGGTTCAGCCCCTCGGGGGATATTGAAGCTATCCTTTCCGCCAGTTCCGCCTGTTCTTTGACATGATATAAATTGGAAGTGTGAACCAAACGTTCGACCTGTCCGGTAACCGCTTTTACCCAATCGGGATGCGCATATCCCAATGCGTTTACGGCTATTCCGGCCACCAAATCCAAATATTCTTTTCCTTCGGTGTCGTAAAGATAACATCCTTTGCCGTGTGTGAACGCTATGTTCTGGCGTCCGTAATTCTGAAACAGATATTTTTCTCCTGTTTTCTTTATCTCTTCTATGTTCATCGTCTTTACTCCGTAATGACTGTGCCTTTTCCGTTTCCGTCGGTTATGTCAATCAATATTTTATTCGAATCTTTTCCGTTTACCATTCTGACCGCGCGTGCGCCCGCCCGCACCGCATTTACGCAGGCCTCGACTTTCGGAATCATTCCGCCGGAAATCGTACCGTCTTCTATCAAAGAATGAACTTCGTTCACGGTGAGACGGGGGTAAACGGATGAGGGATCGCTCACATCCTTCAGAACTCCGGGAACATCGGTGACTGCTATCATTTCATCGCATTTCATTGCCGCGGCTATGCCCGCCGCCATGGTGTCCGCGTTAACGTTCAAACGTTCTTTGCCGTCGGAACCTATCGGATATATGACCGGGACTTTCCCTTGGTCGAGCAATTTTTTCAATGTTTTTGTGTCGACGGATTCGACCTCGCCGACCAGTCCCAGATCCGCAAGTCTTTCCTTGTTGTTTTCGATAATTTTCACAGGCTGTACCTTTCTGCAAACGGTGCAGGAGTAAGCGGCCATTCCCTGATTGGTTACGTTCAACGAGTCAAGAACATCGGTTACGCGCTTATTGATGTCGCCGAGAACCTTCGCGGCCACTTCCAATCCCGCCGAATCCGTTACCCGCACTCCGTTTATCTTTTCGGGTTTCAAACCGGCTTTTTCCATTTCGGCCGAAATGGCGGGGCCGCCGCCGTGAACAAGGATGACGTCCGAACCGGATTCTTTCATCTGGCGGACTTCATCGCATATTTTGCGGAGATCTCTTTCGTCGTCTATGGCGTTGCCTCCGAATTTTATCAAATACAGCATGTATTCTGACCTCAGGTGGCGTATTCGGCATTGATTCTTACGTAATCGTAAGTCAGGTCGCAACCCCATCCGGTCGCCGACTCTTCGCCGGCCGCCAAATCAACGATGATTGTGACTTCCTTGTTGTCCATCGCCATGCGTACGACTTCCACCGAACGCTCTTCCTGGAATACCGGGGCGCCGCCGTCCAATATCGGGACTTCCATTTCCCCGCCTTTGATTATCAAACGCATTTCGTCGATGTTAAATTTGCTTCCGCTGTTTCCGATGGCCATCATTATACGGCCGTAGTTGGGGTCGGAACCGAATATCGCAGATTTCACCAAGGGTGAATTGATTATGGTTTTTGCCACGTTGCGTGCGTCGTCTTTGGTTTTGGCCCCGGTAACTTCGACTTCGATTAGTTTGGTGGCCCCTTCGCCGTCGACGGCAATGGCTTTCGCAAGCTTTGTCATCAGATACGTGAGGGCTTCGACAAATTCGGGGTCCTCATCGGCAAAACTGCTGTTGGACGTGCCGTTCGCCATCAGTATCGCCATATCGTTGGTGGACTGATCTCCGTCAACCGATACCATGTTCATGGTATCGTCCAGTATTTCCTGCCATTTTTCTCCGAAAGCCGGAGACAGTTTGGCATCCGTGGTTATGATGGATAATGTGGTTCCGTGCAACACGCGCATGTGGGGCGCAATCATTCCGCTGCCTTTGGCAAGCGCCGCAATGTACACCATGGTACCGTCGGTCAGACGCACACTGACCGCAAATTCTTTTTTCATCGTGTCCGTGGTCATTATCGCCTCCGCCATTCTGGCGTCGGCTTCCCTTCCGGAATCCAGTTCTTTGACCGCACGGCTTATTCCGTAACGGATTTTGTGCATGTCCATGAAACGTCCGATAAGTCCGGTGGACATTACGCCGACATTCTCCGGTTCCAGATCCAATTCCTTGGCCGTGGTGGATTGCATGGATAAAGCGTCTTCTATTCCGCGGCGTCCCGTAAGCGCGTTTGCGTTGCCGCTGTTTACGACCACCGCCGAAAGCACCGGCGAGTTCTGATTCATCATTATCTGCACAGGTGCGGCTTTCACGTTGTTGCTGGTGTATCCTACGAACGCATTGGCCGGACGTTCCGAGTATACGATTCCCAAATCCAACGAACGATATTTTACTCCGCAGTGAACCCCTGCGGCTTTGAAGCCGTCGGGTGTAGTCACGCCTCCGTCTATTATATTCACAATATCACACTCCCAGTCCGGGCATACGGAGTCCCATGGTCTCTTCGAAGCCCAGCATTATATTCATACACTGCACGGCCTGTCCCGACGCTCCCTTGACAAGATTGTCCAATACACACATGGTCACCGCATTTTTTCCGCTTGCGTTTGCGGAAACTTCGGCATGATTGGAAGCCACGACCGACCTGATTGAGGGTTCCTCGGTGTATTTTACAAAGAATTCCCTGCCGTAGAATTTTTCATATACGTCATCCAAAACTTTCTGTTCCGTTTCTCCGGTAAGTTCGGCATAACATGTTGACAGTATGCCGCGGACTATGGGTACCAAATGAGGAACGAAGAACACGTCCGCTTCATTCGAAGCAACGTCTTTCACGACGGCTTCGATTTCGGGCGTATGACGGTGGGTACCGATGCTGTAGGGTATTACCGACTCTCCGCAGTTGGGATGGTGCAGACGCTGAGACGGATTCATTCCGGCTCCCGACGTACCGCTTTTTCCGTCGACGAAAATCGGTCCTTTCACAAGTCCGGTGCTTACCAACGGTGTGATTGCCAGAATCGCGGATGTTGCATAACATCCGGGGTTGGCGACCAATTTGGCGTTTACCAGATCCTTGCGGTAGAATTCGGGCAATCCGTACACCGCTTCGGGTATATTGTCCGTATCCGTATGTTTGAATCCGTACCATTTTTCATACACCCTGAAGTCTTTGAACCTGTAATCCCCGGATAAATCCACGGTCCTTATTCCCTGTTCCATCAAAGACGGAACCTGTTTCATGGACGCTCCGTGAGGGGTGGCGGTGAATACCAAATCCACATCGGCGGAATCCGGAATGGTTTCGGTGAATTCCAAGTCAACATACCCCTTCAGATTCTGTTGCAGATCGCTTACTTTGGTTCCTGCGTTCTGACGGGAAGTCATGGCTGTGATATTGACTTCGGGATGAACCGACAGTATGCGTGCAAGTTCCCTTCCGGTGTAACCGTTGCCTCCGATGATACCTATGTTTTTCAATGGATACCCTCTGTAATTCTATGAAAAAGGTTTACGTCAGACTATATTAAAAAGATATTGTTCTGTTTCAGACACATGATGTCTACATCGTCAAAAAAATAACAGTTTGGCTTTATAGAAACGTTTGTTAATCTTAACTCTGGACAGTGAAAAGGTTCGATAAAGAACATAAATGTAGGCATTCAAAGCCGCCATCCGTACCGAATATACATCCCCGGACTCCTTTCATACCACAACCATATAAATAAAAAATGCTATCGAGCCGACGATATCATGGTAAGCGGTAAAAGCTCCGGAAAAGAAATCGAAAAAGAAAGGGACAGGGTCGTCCTGGCATACTCCGGCGGATTAGACACATCAGTAGCAATACGCTGGATTCAGGAAAACTACGGGTTGGACGTCATAGCGGTGTCCATTGACGTGGGCCAGCCCCCGAGCGATGATGATGTTATCGCCCGGGCACTGAGAAACGGAGCTATCAAAGCCGAACTTGTCGACGCAAAGAAAGAATTCGTAGAAGAGTACGTTTGGCCTTCTCTCAAAGCAAACGCGATGTATCAGAACGTTTACCCTCTGAGCACCGCGGTTGCCCGCCCTCTTATGGTAAAGAAACTGGTTGAAGTCGCCGAAAGGGAGGGCGCCAAGTACATTTCTCACGGATGTACCGCCAAAGGTAACGATCAGGTGCGTTTCGACGCGGGTATTGTTGCGTTGAATCCCGATCTCAAGGTCATCGCCCCCATGAGGGAATGTCCGGTTACCCGCGAAGAAGAAATAGAATACGCCAAAGAAAACGATATAGAAATAATCGTGAAGAAAGAAAGTCCTTTTTCCAGGGACGAAAACCTGTGGGGCGCGTCCTGCGAATGCGGAGCTTTGGAAGATCCGTGGATGGAACCTCCCCAAGGCGTTTGGAAAAAAACCGCCGACCCCGAGAAGGCACCGGACACTCCGGAATATGTTGAAATCGAATTTGAAAACGGTGTACCTGTTGCTCTCAACGGCAAAAAGATGGACGGGGTCGAACTCGTTGCATCCCTGGAAAGAATTGCAGGCAAACACGGAGTCGGAAGAATCGACCACGTGGAAGACCGTCTCATCGGTATCAAGAGCCGTGAAACATACGAATGTCCCGCCGCAATCACATTGATTGCCGCACACCGCGCCCTTGAAGGACTTGTGCTGTCCAGGGATGTCATCGAATACAAACGCGGCATCGAACAGAAAGTCAGCCAGATAATCTATGACGGATTGTGGTTTGATTCACTCAGACCCGCGCTCATGGCTTTCGTGGATGAAACTCAGAAGGTTGTTTCCGGTACCGTCCGCGTAAAGCTTTACAAAGGCAACTATACCGTCGTCGGAAGGAAATCCGAGAATTCCCTTTACGATATGGGCCTCTCCACATATTCCGAAGGAGATACTTTCGATCACACTTCGGCAATCGGATTCATTTATTGTTGGGGACTGCCCGGAAGAACGGCTGCCAATGTTCGCAGAAAACAATCTAAAAAGTGATACTATGTCACAAAACCCTCTATGGTCAGGACGGTTCGAAACCGGCATGGACGACGATACGCTGGCGTTCACGTCTTCTTTGGACATGGACGCGGCGTTGGGCTATTACGACGCAATGGGCTCATTGGCCCATGTGAGAATGCTGAAGAAATGCAATATTCTTTCAAAAGACGATGCAGATCTAATCATTGAGGGATTAAAAGATATAGTCAATGAAATGGAAAGCGGAGAATTCGAGATTGACGGCTCCCTTGAAGATATCCACACCTGTGTGGAAAACAGACTTACGGAGATGATAGGTCCCGTCGGCGGCAAGTTACACACCGGAAGAAGCAGAAACGATCAGGTTTCCACCGATTTCAGAATGTTCCTCAGGGATGCTGTTCTTGAAGTCGTGGAAAAAATCGAACACCTGAGAACGGGATTGACGGAAACCGCCGGAGAACACATCAACACCGTGATGCCGGGCATGACGCATCTTCAACACGCTCAGCCCGTCACCTTCGCACACCATCTTATGGCGTATGTTTCCAAATTCGGAAGGGATTCCGAAAGATTCATGGACGCGTACAGACGGATGAACGAGTGTCCCCTGGGCTCCGCCGCGCTTGCCGGCACCACATTCCCGATAGACCGGAGTATGACATCCGAAGCATTGGGATTCAGAAAGCCCACGGAGAACTCCATGGATTCGGTCAGCGACCGTGATTTTGCCGTGGAGATTGCGTTCTGCTCCGCAATGCTGGCCGCCCATATGTCCTCGTTATCCGAAGAATTGGTGATGTGGTCTTCCCAGGAATTCGGTTTCATCGAAATGGACGACCGTTATTCGACGGGTTCGTCTATCATGCCTCAGAAAAAGAACCCGGACATTGCCGAACTCATCCGCGGAAAAACCGGACGGTCATTCGGTTCTTTGATATCCATTCTGACGGTGCTCAAAGGCCTTCCGCTGACATACAACAGAGATATGCAGGAAGACAAACGGCCGATATTCGAATCTTTGCAGACCGTGGCAGACTGTACGGATATGATGTACAATATGGTTGTAACCATGAATGTCAACAAAGAAAGGATGTCGGGTGTCATGAACCGGGGATTCATCAATGCCACCGATTTGGCAGATTATCTCGTAACCAAGAACATTCCCTTCAGAGAAGCTCACGGAATAGTCGGAGCCGCCGTGAGACACTGCATCGAAGAAAACATCGGACTCGAAGAACTTCCGTTGGATGTGCTGAAATCCTTCAACGATAAAATCGACGAAGATGTTTACGACGTGCTGTCGATTGAAAAATGCATAGAACGCAGAAATTCTTACGGCGGAACATCCCCGTCATCGGTAATCGTTCAGACCGCCTATGCCGAAGCCTCTGTGGCGGACATGATGGATCGCATTACCAAAGAATCCCTGCGCCTGGAAAAATGCTGGGCGAAGTTGAAGGGATAATCAACCGAAAGTAATGCGGTTGTCTCCCTTTGTTTCGTAGCTTATGCCCGCATCGTTCAGAATGTCGGAAACCGCATCTGCGATTGCTGTGAGATCCACGGTTTTGGTGTAACTCTTAAGATAAAATTCCTTTTTGTCAATGGGGAATATCAGCCTGACTTTTCCCTTGCGGTTATAGCCTTCGGGCTTCTTGTCGTTAAGAAGATCGTGTACGTTCTGTTCGATGTACATCTGCATGATTTCTTCTTCTTCGGGCACCTGACCTATCTCCCCCAGGAGCATATTCAGGATGTCGGGGAACACGGGGGCCAGGTCTTTGTAGCTGGAATCTCCGGTTAATACGAAGTGGGCGCTGTTGAATTTCACAGCCTCCCTATCCTGATGGATTTATTAATTGTTTTTGACAACTCTCAATGATAAATCTGGAATTGTTTAATAAGTCCGTATCGATAAAGCTGTCATGATAACCGCATTGACCGTAGCGGGTTCCGATTCCGTCGGCGGGGCAGGAATTCAGGCAGACATAAAGGCCATGAGCAGTTTGGGGGTTCATGCGACATGCGTCATAACGGCGGTGACGGCACAGAACACCTGCAGAGTTTCGGACATATTCCCGGTTCCTTTGGACGTTATAGAAAAACAGTTTGACGCAGTTATGGAAGATTGCGATATCCGCGCCGTCAAAACAGGCATGCTGTACAATTCCGATATAACAAAATTTGTGGCCGGGAAACTGAAAGATTTCGATATTCCCCTTATCATAGATCCTGTGCTTATTGCCGGCGTCGGGGGTTCTCTGGCCGGTGACGGGGTCGCCGATGCCGTAAAAAAACATCTGATGCCTCTGTGCGAACTGATTACGCCGAACAGATTCGAAGGGGAAGTGTTGGCCGGGATGAAAATCAACAGCGAAGAGGATGCGATAAGGGCCTGCGAGATTATAGGCAGAGACGGAGCTTCGGTGTATCTCAAAGGGGGTCACATGGACACCGCAAACGTGATTGATTATCTCTACAAAGATTTTGAAATAAAGAAAATCGAGTATCCCCGCCTCAGACGTTCCGGACACGGCAGCGGCTGCACCCTGTCCTCATTCATAACGGCAAACCGCGCAAAAAGATCGGATATCGTTTCGTCCGTGATCAAATCCCGGGAAATGATACAGAAGTCCATAGACACTCAGTATTTCATAGGCAAAGGGGACGAAGTCGTAAATCCGATTATCCGCCTCTAAACCTTATCTCCGAACGTAACGACAGAACGTCTCCGATGACATTAACGGAAATTTTTGATTTCAACGGAGAACTCATTCGGTAACGGATATGATTGTCACGACGAAGTATATGTCCTCTTCAGCCGCCGGCTTCTCGGTAGTTATAATCTTATCGTCCTTCACATCGTGAATATAGAATCTATCGTTGTGAGTTTTCACCCAGAACATATAATCTTCGACACCGCTGTCAACATTTACGACATATTCGCAGGTAATGGTATCACCGACTGCGGTAACCAAAAGATCGACGGATCCCCTTTCATTATTTTCATTGGATACCATGTCGTACTCTTTGTCCTTTTCAGGCGTATGAATAATTTTAATCATACCGACAGTGGAGTCGTAATATGCCGTGGCGTACCATCCGTAGACTGTCTTGATAGTTACGGGTGCAGATCCCTCCTTTACAACATAATCGTCATAAAAAGCTCTGAAATCGGTTGTGGTCATATATTCTACCCCGGGCATTTCAAAAGAATCGTCTCTTTCGGTGCTTTCGGATTTATACCCCTCACCGAGAGGAATCTTGAATCTGACTACGTCACCGGGTTTATAGCCGGACACGCCTTCTTCGAAGAGCGACAAAACCGTTCCTTTGCCTTGAACAAAAGAGAGTTTGGTGTATGAATTGCTGAATCCTCCGATTTTGACATAATCATCGTTTTCGGCATGTTCTTTTACATTCGTATCAAAAATAATGGCGCCTTCGTCGTCGTACCATCCGTAAAGGGAGCCTGTGTAGTACACGTTCACCGTTCTGCCCGGTGCAACTGAAAGATCGTCGTCGTCGGTATAACCGCTGAGGAAAGATGCAGACACCACCGCACCCGAGGCCAGGAGAAGCACCACGACACTGATGGCCACGATGGGTTCCACATCCCGTTTGCGTTTATTGAACAATGCCATATCAGTATCAGTGATAGAAACCCCTTATTAAAACATATTGCGAATCCTTCGGATACACAAGTCGATTACACGCTAATCGGGCCGACTTTCTCAAACGTTTTTAATATAACTCTCTTTATCTTCCACACAGAAGCACCGCCCTTTCTGTGGGGACGGGGCGATAGGACATGGTCCAATGAAAGCATTGTACATTCACGCGGACTCGATGAAATTCGAAGCTAAAGAAAAGACCAAGGTCGCCGAGGATATCCCCGACGAACTTCACAAAAAAGAAATGAAAGAAGTGCTGGTTGCATTCATAACCGTAGAAAGCGGAGATGAAGACGCAGCCGAAGATGTTGCATCCGAAGCGGCAAAGGATATACTTTCCACCAAAGAACAGGTCAAGGCCGAAAGGATTATGCTGTATCCCTACGCACACCTCAGCAACGACCTCGGAAGTCCCAAGATCAGCATTGAAATTCTGAACATGATTGAAAATCTGATAACCGAAGCGAAAGCCGAGGTAGTAAGGGCGCCTTTCGGCTGGTACAAATCTTTTGAAATCAGCTGCAAGGGTCACCCCCTGTCCGAGCTTTCAAGAGACATAACCGGAAAATCCGCGAAACCCGCGGTCACGGGTAAAGACACATACTTTATTCTCACCGAAGGCGGAAATGAAGTTTCTGTCAAGGAATACAGGTCTTCGTCGGATTGTATGAAATACATGATCGACAAAGAAGCTCTCGGAATAGATGCTCCGGCGGTAAAAGAGCCGGATTATCTCAGACTTTGCAAAAAATTCGGAATTCAGTGGGAATCCATGTCCGATGCGGGTCATATGAGCCTCGGACCCCACGGAGCGATGATGTTCGATCTTATTTCCGATTACGCCACGGATGTCGTTAACCATTCCGGTATCGGTGTTTACAACGTCAAGGGAACCAATATGTTCTCCCTGGACGAACCTGCGGTAAAGGAACATGCGGAACTGTTCGGAGACAGATTGTACACCGTGGACACCGGCAAAAAGAAATTCATTCTCAGATACGCCGCATGTCACCAGCAGTTCGCCATGATCCGCAACTGGAACATCAGTTACAAGAATCTTCCTTTCGGCGCCTTCGAGGTTGCCGACGCCTACAGGATGGAACAGTCCGGGGAAACCATGTTGTGCTTCAGAACCAGAAGACTGAACATGCCCGACTTCCACGTGGTTTGCAGAGACATTCCGGAAGCCAAAAAGAATTTCTCCAAGCTTGACGGAAAGATTTTCGATGAAATCGAAAACATCGGCAGAGAATACGACATGCTCGTAAACTTCTCTTCCAAACAGGCTTACGAAGAAAACAAGGATTTGATTTTGGAACTTTGCCGCAAACACGGCAGAGACGCCCTGATTCACATCTACCCCGAGGGAATCAATTACTACTGGACCGTGAACATCGAATATCATATGCTCGATCAGATGAAACGGCCCAGAGAAATCGGTACCGTTCAGATTGATGTCGGCAATGCCGAAAGATTCGGCATAAAGTATTCCGACGAAAACGGAGACAAAAAATACCCCGTTATTCTTCACTGCGCAGTTGTGGGTTCAATCGAAAGATGGATGTACACTCTGCTGGACACTGCGGTCGCTTTGGAAAAAACCGGAGTTCCGGGTTACCTCCCCACATGGATTACCCCCGAGCAGGTCAGACTCATGGCGATAAACGACGATTGCATCGACGTTACCATGGAAATAGCCGACAAAATCCGCAAAGCGGGTATCAGAGTATCGGTTGACGATACCGGCGCCACCGTGGGAAAGAAAGTCCGCCTTTCCAAACAGGATTGGTGTTCCTACGCCGCGGTAATAGGAGAAAAAGAAGTGGAATCCGGCTCTCTCAAGGTTTACGTAAGATCCGAAAACAAAGACATCGACATGACCGTCGAAGAACTTGTGGACAGGATCAAAAAAGAAACCGAGGGCAAACCGGTACGTCCGATGTACATGCCGGCGAATCTCAGTACGCGCTGTATGTTCTGATCGAGAACATCCGGCCGTTAAACCTCTTATCAAAATTTTAATATTCATTATCATGCTTAACGCGAGTAAAAATCGATTGTCTTAAACATTGGACATATATTTCGATATTATGTTGGACTTGTACGTAATTACCGATTCCGCTTTGGCCGGCGGAAAGCCTGATTCGGAAATTGCCCGATTGGCTTACGAAGGCGGTGCCGAAGCGGTACAGTTGAGGATGAAAAATGCTTCCTCCGCGGCAATGCTGCAACAGGCAATAGAGATTCAGAAAATTGCGGATGACCTGAATAAAATATTCATAGTCAACGACAGAGTGGACATTGCTTTCGCCTCGGAAGCTGACGGTGTACATCTGGGTCAGGACGATCTTCCCCTGTCGTATGCAAGGAAAATACTCGGTTACGATTATATTATCGGAAAATCCGTTTCAAATTCCAAAGAGGCCGTAATGGCTTACGAAGAAGGCGCGGATTATATCGCTTTGGGTCCGATTTTCAACACCGATACAAAAACCGATGCGGGGGCCGGCATAGGATTGGATGCCCTCCTGGAAGTAAGAGAGGCCGCCCCGGATATTCCGTTGGTCGCAATCGGAGGCATTAATCTGGGTAACATAAAAGACGTCATCGACACAGGAGCGGATTCCGTCGCTGTTATATCCGCGGTAGTTGCCAAAAACGATATCAAAAAAGCCGTACACGAACTCCGTGATGTCATATTGAAGACAAGACCTCATATCGGAGAAGGGGATTAAGCGAAGATATTGTATCCGACATCATCAATAGTGTTTACCGTGAGAGTCAACGGCAACAGCATTGAAGTTCGGAACGGAACCGCACTGAAAGAATTTCTGATATCTTCAAACTACGACATATCCAGAATCGCCGTTGAACTGAACGGTGAAATCATTCCAAAAAAAGATTATGACGGGGTTATTCTCAAAGACTCGGATTCATTGGAGATTGTCAGTTTCGTCGGAGGGGGATGATTTGAAAATCGGTATCGCGGGACTCGGAGGATTGGGATCCAACGTGGCAATGATGTTGGTCCGTTCCGGCGTCGAAGAACTTGTTCTTGTTGATTTCGATTGCGTCGAAGAGTCGAATCTCAACCGTCAGATATATTTTCGAAAGCACATAGGAATGAAAAAAACGGAAGCCTGTTCGGAAATACTGAAAATGATTAATCCCGATGTTAAACTGGAACTCAGGGATGTCCGTCTTTCCGAAAAAAACATACCCGAAATATTCAAAGACTGCAAAATCGTATGCGAAGCTCTTGACTCGGCCGAAAGCAAAGCCGTGTTGGCCGAAACCGTTCTTTCCGAAATGAAAGATGTTTATGTTGTATCGGGATGCGGTATATCGGGATTGAGTACGCCCAATACGATTGTCACAACCCATAAATTCGGAAAGATTTACGTGTGCGGAGACGGTACCTCCGACGATACGGAGGATATGCACGCACCGAGAGTCACCGTCTGCGCGGGACATCAGGCAAATCAAATCCTCAGACTGATATACGGAATAGAAGATGAAAAAATATGAAAAATGACTTTTTAGACATCGGCGGACACAAGTTCAAATCCAGATTTATTCTCGGTTCAGGTAAGTTCAGCCTCGATATGACCCGCAAAGTCATAGAAAACGGAGGCGTGGAAATGGCCACGCTCGCCGTAAGGAGAGCCAATGTCGGAGGCATGGAAAATATTCTTGATTACATACCCAAGGGCATTACGATATTGCCCAACACCTCGGGCGCCAGAAATGCCGACGAGGCCGTCAGGATAGCCGAACTCGCCAGGGAATTGGGTTGCGGCGATTTTGTAAAAATTGAAATTATAAGAGATACAAAATATCTTCTTCCCGACAATGCGGAAACAACAAAGGCAATAGCCAAATTGAAAGCGAAAGACTTTGTCATCCTGCCTTATATGATGCCGGATCTGTCTGCCGCAAGAGACATGGAAGAGGCGGGAGCCGATGCGATAATGCCGTTGGGAGCCCCCATAGGAAGCAATAAAGGACTGCTAACGAAGGATTTCGTGAAAATACTGGTTGACGAGATAGATTTGCCAATAATCGTTGATGCGGGAATCGGAAAGCCTTCACAGGCCTGCGAAGCCATGGAACTGGGAGTCGCCGCAATAATGGCGAACACCGCCGTTGCAACGGCAAACGACCCGGGAACGATGGCCAAATCTTTTAAGATGACCATAGAAGCGGGACGTCTGGCATATCTGTCCGGACTCGGACGGGTTTTGGAAAACAGGGGTGAAGCTTCCAGTCCTTTAACGGGATTTCTGGAGGAATAAGGCTCATGAGAGAATTTACTGACGCAACGGATTACGAAGAAGATATGGAACATATCGATTCAACAATCCTGAAGGACGTTCTGAAACGCTCTTCCGAATACAATCCCGACGTTTATACGAACAGGGATGTGAAGTCCGCACTTTCCAAGGACAGTCTTGACAGCGAAGACTTCGGGGCTCTCCTTTCGCCTGCCGCAGTTCCGTTTCTTGAAGAGATGGCTCACAGAGCCAGAGAGGAAACCAGAAAACATTTCGGAAATTCCGTAATCATATTCACTCCGCTGTACGCTTCCAATTATTGCACGAATCAATGCGTTTACTGCGGATTCGGCAGCAGAAACAAGATTCAGCGCGCAAAACTTACCGGTGACGAAATCGACAAGGAAATGGAAGCCATCGCTTCCACGGGAATGCAGGAAATACTTCTGCTTACGGGAGAATCCAGAATTCATTCCGGGCCCGAATATATCGAAGACTTGGTAAAACGGGCCACAGAACACTTTTCGATAATAGGGTTGGAGGTCTATCCTTTAAACGCCTCGGAATACAACATTATGCAGAAGGCCGGTGCCGATTACGTCACGGTGTTCCAGGAAACTTACGATCCCAAAGTTTATGCCGATATGCACCCCGGCGGCAGAAAGAGGAATTACTCGTACAGATTCAATTCGAACGAAAGAGCTTTGATGGGAGGCATGAGAGGCGTGGGTTTCGCTCCGCTGCTGGGTCTGGCGGATTTCAGAAAGGACGTGTTTACCTGCGGCATTCATGCGATGGAAATTCAAAGAAAATATCCTCATGCGGAAATATCGTTTTCCCTTCCGAGGCTCAGGCCGTGTATGAACAAAAATTTGGTCGCAAACAGTGTCACGGAGTCCCAGCTGTTGCAGGTAGCCATGGCTTACCGTCTTTTTATGCCGTATGCGGGACAAACGATTTCCACCAGGGAAAGACCTGTGTTCAGAGACAATATCGTGAATATATGTGCCACGAAAATATCCGCCGGCGTCAGTGTCGGAGTCGGAGAGCATTCCGGTACCGAGAATGGGGATGTGCAGTTCGATATTTCCGACCCAAGAAGTTTGGAAGAAATAAAAAATTCATTGCTGGCTAATGGTATTCAACCGGTTTTCAAAGATTATGTGAGGGTGTAATGGGATTCAAAATCATCGTGGTTACCGACAGAACAATAATGTCAAAACCATTCGCTGACAAAATAGCCGACATATCCGATTCGGGGGCAGATATGATAATCCTCCGGGAAAAGGATCTGAGCGAATCCGAATACAGGTATCTGGCAACCGAATCTGCCGCCATTTGTACCGAATACGGGGTTCCGCTGTGCATAAACACATTTGTTGAAACCGCCAAATCCATGAACATAGGAAGAATACAGCTTCCTCTGGGACGGATGAGAATTCTGACGGACAGAACAGGATTGAATTCCGTGGGCGTATCCGTGCATTCGTTCAAAGAAGCGGAAGAAGCCGTTGATTTGGGCGCGGATTATCTTATTGCCGGTCCCGTGTATCCCACAGAGTGCAAACCTGACGCAAAACCCAAGGGGCCGGATTTAATCGAAGAACTGTGCCGGAGTTTTGATGTTCCGGTTTACGGAATCGGAGGAATCACCGCGTATAATATACGGCACATTGCGTCAAGCGGGGGATCCGGAGTCTGTATCAGGTCTTCTGCCATGAGAACGGATAATCTGAACTTGCTCATCAGGGAGCTGAAAACGAATTTCGAAGCGGGTTTAGAGCATCTTGAGCTCGCCGGTAATTTTGTCTAATACCGAAGATTTTTCCGGACCTATTCCCAGGCAGGTGACGGTTCCCGGGTCTATCTGGGTTCTTCCCGCATCGGTAATAAGAGAACAGGTGATTCCCGATGCTTCCGCCAGGGCTTTGAATTCAAACAAATCGCGAAGAGAATCCACTTTGAGAACAACCTTGGTTTGACCCGAATCGTACCATTTATTGAATGCGGAAGAATTCTTTTTCTTGGACGCAAATGCACAGTTGACAGATGCGTGTGCGACTTGGGCCGCAATCTTGCCCTTGGTCATTTTAACGTCATTCCTTACCAGTATCACAAGTTTGCAACCGTCAGGATCCTGATTTAACATATATTCCGATGTAGGTCAGTGTACTATTTCAATTAACTGCATAACGCAGTATCAGCAATCATTTTAACATTAGTGCCGATTGACGATTCATGGCAATAATAAGCATCGAATACAGACATTCCTCGGAACCTCCCCAATCTGAACAGATTCGGCGCAAAAGCAACAAGGAAATGAAAGAATACCTTGCAGGTTTGGTTGCGGATATGATGATTTCCGATATTCCCGCAAAATTGACGGAAACAGAAACAGACGGGGATAATACCGTTTTCATAAACGGTAAAAACGTTCACGACATTCTCGACGGACTTGATATAAAAATGTTGGATGTCGAAGATTCCTGCAATCTCGGACATCCGAACATGATCAAATTCGAGAGGCCGGTTCTCGACTGGAATAAAAAATACATTGAAGATATTCCGGATGTCCTTATGAAAAACGCCATATCCAAGATTTACGCGGATTGTTACAAAAACAGGATTATGTGAGTTCATGGTTAATTTTGAACTCCTGAAAAGAGACGGTTTGGCCAGAATCTGTCAGCTAACGACTAAGTCTGGCTCTATTGAAACTCCGGCACTGTTACCTGTAATAAATCCAAAAATAAACACAATTACGCCCAGGGAGCTGAAGGAAGATTTCGGCTTTGGGGCATTAATAACAAATTCATACATTATAAAAAAACACCAGGATCTGAATCAGCAGGCGTTAGCCGAAGGTTTGCACAAGATGCTTGATTTCGACGGTATCATAATGACGGATTCCGGAACTTTTCAAAGTTATATGTACGGAGAAGTAGACCTTACAAATCCCGAAATAGTGGAATTTCAGAAAAACATCGGTACGGATATAGGAACGGTTCTTGACATATTCACCGAACCGGGATGGTCCGAAGAAAAGACAAAATGGGCCATAGAAGAAACATTGGTCAGAACCGAAGAAGCCTGTAAGCTGAAAGGCGACATGCTTATTAACGGTGTTATTCAAGGTTCCGTATATCCTGAGTTGAGGACTTATTGCGCTGAAAAGATGGCAACCATGGATATTGACGTTCATCCCATCGGCGGTGTGGTTCCGCTGATGGAACAATACCGCTATGCAGAGCTTGTTGACGTTGTCATGAGTTCTAAAATGGGAATTAATCCTTCGAGGCCCGTGCATCTTTTCGGTGCGGGACACCCCATGGTTCTGGCATTTGCCGCCCTGATGGGATGCGATCTCTTCGATTCGGCGTCTTATGCAAAGTTTGCCAGAGATGACAGAATGATGTTTATAGACGGTACTTCCCGCCTGAAAGAAATGGAAACTTTGGACTGCAACTGTCCCGCATGCAAAGATCATACTCTGGAATCTTTGAGAAACCTTGAAAAGAAAGAACGCGAAAAGGTCATAGCCAGACATAATCTGTACCAGATTACCAAAGAGCTTGAAACCATTAAAAGATACATCAGGGAAGAACGTCTTTGGGAACTTGTTGAAATAAGATGCAGAGCCCATCCCGCGATGTTGAACGGATTGAGAAGATTCGAAGAATACATCGGTTTTATGGAACTGCACGATCCCATCAGCAGAAACGGCGCAATGTTCTACACCGGGCCGGAAACATACAATCGTCCGGTTTTTGAAAGATACCACTCAAGAATAATGAACAGATATGTTCCCTATTCCGACCGTGCCGTATTGTTTTCGGACAGCCCGGGTAAGCCTTACAGCCGTTCTTATTCCGAAGAATTCCATATAGCCAGAAAGAACGGTTACACACCCGTTGTCGTGACTCCTTTCGGACCGGTTCCCGCAGAACTTGACGAGGTGTATCCCTTGTCCCAGTCTTTGTTTCCGATGAATACCGACAGGGAAACCGAAGAACGGTCGTTGTCGTTAACTATGGAGTTTCTTGATAAGTACGGTTTCAAAGAAACCGTCAAATTTGAAAATATCGAAGATACCGAGTCTATGGAATACGACGGTGATTTGCTGAGAGCCAAAGCCGTATCTTCCTATCAGTTCGGCATTCCGGCGACCAAGGCTTTGTTCAGAGGCAAAATCGAATTTGTCAAAAGCAGAAGCAACGACAGAATCAGGAATGTGATATCCGACGGAGAACATATTCTGTCGATGAGGGCCGGTGACGGCTTGTACACTCTGAAGCAGGAAGGGGCCGTACGCATAGCGGAAAGTATTCCGTCCCCCTTCATGAGAGTGGCCGTGAATGACGATTCGGTGCCTTACGTGTCAAAGGGACGCAATGCGTTCTGTCAGTTCGTCATAGGCTGCGATCCGGGCCTCAGACCCATGGACGAAGTTATTGTGACCGACCGCAACGACAAAGTTTTGGCAACCGGCAGAGCAATGATGACAATGAAAGAAATAATGTCATTCAAAAGAGGAATCGCCGTCAAAGTCAGAAGCGGGACTTCTGACGAGGCCTGAGGCCTCTTCGGCAATCTTCAAACACGATAAGAGGTCATCGGCCGTGTTCCTGAGGGAACCGGCCGATTTTGCCTCCATTTTAAAATAAATGGTTTTGTCCCGAACTTCCATCTCCACGAATCCTTCGTTCTCGGGATTCAGTGCGGCTGCAACCGCCTCCGCGATTTCCGAAGACCTGTATTCGGATGTAAGTTCCAGACTGTTCATAGAATCAGCTTTCGAGTATCTTGGCCGCCACGGCGGAACCCACCTGTTTGGTGTCAAGATTTCCCCCCAAATCGGGAGTTGTCTTGTTTTCTCTGAGACACTCTTCGACCGCTTTGTGAATCATTTTGCCTTCTCTGGGATATCCCTGATCTTCCAGAAGCATCTGAGCCGCAAGTATTGCGGCGATAGGGTTGGCAATGCCTTTGCCCGCGATATCGGGGGCGGAACCGTGTATGGGTTCGAACATGCTGACTCCTTCGGGATTGATGTTACCGCTGCAACCCATTCCCAGGCCTCCCTGAAGCTGAGCTCCCAGATCTGTCAGGATATCACCGAAAAGATTCGGTACCGCAATGGTTCCGAAGGTTTCCGGACGTACCACCATGGCCATTGCCATAGCGTCAACGAACATAAAATCAAGTTCCAAACCGTATTCTTCTGCTTTTTTAGCGAAGATTTCTCTCTGGAAACCGTACATGTTTGTTATCACGTTTGCTTTGTCGACCAATGTTATCTTATCGTCGCCACGGGCAAGAGCGAATCTGCATGCATAATCCGCAAAACGGGTAACGCCTTTTCTGGAAAGGAATCCTATTTCAAAAGCGAAATCATCATCGTTGGACGCATCCACATTGACGTTCACGTCCAAATCGTACAATTCTCTCTTGATTTTCAGCGAAGACTGTTTGCCTCCGTAGGCAGAACCGATTTTGCCTCCGGCGCCCATGTAGAAATCTTCGGTGTTTTCTCTCAGAAACATCATGTCGAAAGGAACTTCTCTTTTCAACGGAACAAAAGGGAACCAAGAGGTCACCGGTCTCATGTTGATGTACTGATCGAACACCGCCCTCATCTTAAGAAGAACCCCCTGTTCCAATATTCCGGGCTTGACTTTCGGATCGCCGATGGCACCGAAGTAAATGGCGTCTTTCTTCCTTAGATTGTCTATGTCTTCATCGGTGAGAAGCTCTCCGGTGCTCAGATATCTGTCGGCGCCGATGTTGAAAATTTCACCGTCGTATTCGAATGTGGATATTTCGGCAACAGCGTCAAGAACTTCCAATCCTGCGTCTATGACTTCCTTGCCTATACCGTCTCCGGGTATAATAGCCAGATGTTTCATAACCTATTCTCCTTAACAAGATTCATCAGTCCTCCGGAACGGACCATTTCACTGATGAATTTGGGGTACTGAGGGAAATTATATACGGTTTCGCCGGAAATAACTTCGCCCTCCGCAGTGTCAATCTTTATGGTTTTGCCTTCTTCGGTATCGACTTTGCATTCGACCAAAAGAAGACCTATATTCATGGAATTTCTGTAAAAAATCCTTGCAAAGGATTCTGCGACGACACAGGATACTCCGGCCTGTATCAAAGACAGGGGGGCGTGTTCTCTGGAAGAACCGCATCCAAAGTTTTTGCCTGCGACGATGATATCCCCTTTTCCCACCTGCTGAGCAAAACCCGGTCTGACTTTTTCGAATATGTATTCGTTCAGATTGTCGAGATTTTTGGCTACCAGACGTTCGGCGGGTATGATTTGGTCCGTATCGACGTTATCGCCGAATCTCCAAACTTTGCCTTCGATTTCGCTCATGACATATCCTCCAATTCATCGGGTGTGACAATCCTTCCCGCAATGGCCGAAGCGGCAACTACCGCAGGACCCGCAAGATAAACCTCGGAATTCTTGTCTCCCATTCTGCCTATGAAATTTCTGTTGGTGGAAGAAACGGCTTTCTCGTCCGAAGCAAGTATTCCCATGTATCCTCCGAGACATGCTCCGCAGGTCGGACCAGAAACGAAAGCGTCGGCATCGAGGAATATCTGCATAAGGCCTTCGTCAATCATCTGTCTGACGACTTTCTGGGAAGCGGGAACAACAAGGAATCTTACGCCTTCGGCCACTTTGCGTCCTTTGACTATTTCGGCGCCGATTCTCATATCTTCTATGCGTCCGTTGGTACAGGAACCGAGATAGGCCTGATCTATCTTCACATCGGCGTCTTTTACGGGACGTCCGTTTTCCGGAAGGTGCGGATATGCCACCATCGGAACAATCTCGGAAAGGTCGTATTTGAGAACCGATGCGTACGTTGCGTCCGGATCTGCTTCGACAGCCTTCCATTCGCCTTTGGCAGTGTCTTTGATGTATTCTTCGGTCAGCTTGTCACAGGGGAATATTCCGGCTTTTCCGCCGGCTTCTATCGCCATGTTGGATATCGTCAATCTGTCCGAAACGGTTATGTTGGCTATTCCGGGTCCGTGAAATTCGAATGCTTTGTAATTCGCGCCGTCCACGCCTATGTCGGTGATGATTTTCAATATCAGATCCTTTCCGCCGGCATATCCTTTGAATTCGCCGGTCAGTTCCACTTTGATTGTTTCCGGAACTCTGAACCACAGCCGTCCGGTCGTGAACGCCGCACAGGCTTCGGTGGATCCGATTCCGGTGGAGAATGCATTGATTCCCCCGTAAGTGCAGGTATGGGAATCCGCGCCGACGATAAGTCTTCCGGGCGCGGCAAATCCTTCTTCGATCATGACCTGGTGACAAACTCCGCCTCTCCCCACTTCGAAATAATTATCGATTTTGTGTTTGGAAGCGAATTCCCTCATCTCCTTCGCCTGTTCGGCCGAAGCTATGTCCTTGTTGGGGACATAGTGATCGGGTATCAGTACCAATTTGTCTTTATGCAAGTTTTCGGTGTTCAGTTTTTCATATTCTCTGAACGCAATCGGACCGGTTACGTCGTTAACCATAACGTAGTCCACGTTGGCTACGACAATCTGTCCCGCCCGGGCGTCCGTACCCGATTTTTCTGAAAGGATTTTTTCAGCAATTGTTTTTCCCATTATTCTTCCTCTGTCTGGCATAATCTCTGTTGATTGCGGCCATGGTCGCATCAACCGAGGTTTCGACTATGTCGAGACCGACGGCTTTGCCGACGGACATGGAACAGTCGTCCTGAACATTCTTTACCATTACGGTTACTTCGCAGATAGAATCGCTCTTACCCGTGATAGCGCTCAGTTTGTACTCTTCCATGGACATATTGTCATTGACTGCTTTTTTAATTGCATTTATTGCGGCATCCACCGGTCCGACTCCTATTTCAGAAACGGTACGCGTTTTACCCGCAATGTCCACCGTGACAGTGGCGGTAGATGTTATATCTTTCCCGGTGAACACGGCAAATTCTTTAAGGTTTACCGCCTCGTCGATTGTTTCCTTTTTCCACATTATGTGATCGGCTATCGTAATGAGCTCCGCATCGTCGATTTCCTTTCCGCCGGAAGCTATGTCCTTTATGGACGTCATAAGCTCTTCCATCTTCTCTTCGGGGAACTCTATTCCGAGATTCTCGAGTCTTCCGTGCACTGAATGCACTCCCGAGTGTTTGCCGATTACTATTTTGCGATCGACACCCACGAGTTCCGGAAGGAAGGGTTCGTATGTTGCGGTATTGTTCATTACTCCGTGCACGTGTATTCCCGACTCGTGCGCAAATGCGTTGCGTCCCACTATGGGTTTGTTGTAAGCCATGGGGAATCCGGTGATTCTCTCAACAAGTTTGGACGTTTGTCCTATTTTTGAAAGATCCACGGTTTGAACCCCGTAGTTGGCAAAGAGATTGAGTGCGACTTCTTCAAGAGCCACATTGCCCGTGCGCTCGCCTATGCCGTTGATGCATACGTGGCATATCGAAGCCCCGGATTCTATTGCGGCTATCGTATTGGGAAGAGCAAGACCCAGATCGTTATGGCAGTGTACCGAGATAGGTACCTTTACAGCTTTCTTTATCTCGGATATTACGTAAGACATGGCTCTCGGCGTGATTACCCCAACGGTATCGGGAATATTGACCGAATCCACGCCTGCCTCCTGGACGGCGAGAAGAACTTCTTTCATGAAGTTCATGTCGCTGCGTGTAGCATCCTCACAGGAAAACTGTACGGTAAGACCGTGGTCTTTGGCGTATTGAACGGTTTCCACCGCTCTTTCTTTGACCTGCTCGGGAGTCATCTTCAGTTTGTATTTCATGTGAAGATCCGAGGTGGCAATGAATGTGTGAATACAGTCGAGCCCCGTGTCGATGACCGCGTCTATATCCGCCTTTACGCTTCTGGCGAGACTGTATACATCCGCATCGAGTCTGCTTCCGGCTATTTTCCGGAGTGTTTCTTTTTCCGCCTCAGAAGATGCGGCAAAACCAGCCTCTATTGCATCCACTCCGAGGTCGTCCAGTGCCGTGGCTATGCGGATCTTGTCCTCGGGGCTGAGAGCTATACCGGGGGCCTGTTCCCCATCCCTGAGGGTGGTATCGAACATGCTGACGTTCCCGATGGGCTCGATGTCCTCGAGTGCAATCCGGTTGTACGGACTCACGGCGAGCATCTTCTCCATATCTTCAGCGTTTACACTGGCTTGTTTAATTTTCATAAAAATCACCAAACCGTCCTAGCCTGCACTGATTCATTCCAACAATAATAGTTCGGTGTGCAGTGCGGAAATCATAACATGACCTCAGACGATTATCTGACAATTATGTAAACCGTATTTAAAGATTATCTATACCGGTACTCTGTTGCATAA
>DAHY01000008.1 GCA_002498605.1 Methanomassiliicoccaceae archaeon UBA404
ATCAGGAATTATGCAACAGAGTATTTATTAGATGAATTATAATATACCTCCTGCGATTCCTTGGTATGAGAATTGTTGGAGTGATTCCAGCAAGATTCAGTTCGAGTCGTCTTCCTGGAAAACCCCTGATAGATATCAATGGCAAACCGATGATATATTGGACTTATAAGAGAGTATCAAACGTACAGGGAATCGATGAATTGGTTGTTGCTACTGACGATGTTAGGATTATGGATGTATGTAAAGAAAATGATATTAGGGCTGTGCTAACCCGAAATCATGAAACACACATTAATAGAATACACGAGGTATCCGAGAAGCTAGAATCAGATTTATATTTGGTTGTTTGCGGCGATGAACCTTTGATAGAACCGGAAAGCGTTTCAAAGATGATTCCGTCAAATGTTCCGAAAGATGAATATTATGTAAGTTCTTCAATGAGGAAAATCATGTCCCCTTCTGAATTGATAGATCCCGGTAACATTAAAATACAGATTAACCAAGAAAACGAATGTATTATGATGTCTAGAAGCCCCATACCCTTTCCGTATAAAACGGTCATCTTTGATTATTTGAAATTGGTCGGCGTTGAATGTTATAATAAAAAAGCTTTAGATTTTTTTGTTTCTAAAGATAAAGGCATCATAGAAAGAATAGAGGATATAACCTTACTCAGATTTTTAGAAAATGGGGTCCGTCCTAAAATGACGATGTTGTCTACTTCTTCCTTGTCGGTGGATACGGAAAAAGATTTGGAAAAGGTTAAAGAAATCATGAAAATCAATTGTTGTAATCAGAAGTGAGTTGTGTTTTATGAAATCAAATGTAATATTATTGGATTGTACCATGCGGGACGGCGGGTATGTAAATGATTGGAAATTTGGCAGTAATGCCATGACCTTTATTTTTGACAGACTGAGCAGAGCAGGAATCGAAATAATAGAGGCGGGGTTCCTTGACGACAGAAGGAAGTTTGATGCGGACAGATCCATCCAACCAGACACAGAGTCATTTTCCAAAATATTATCGAAAACAGAGAGTTCCAATTCAATGGTTACCGTTATGATTGATTACGGCACCTGCTCATTGGATAATATACAACCGTGTAAAGATACATTAATTGACGGTATACGGGTTATATTCAAAAAACACAACATGGAAAATGCTGTCGCGTACGCCACAGCATTGAAAAAACTAGGGTACCAGGTATTTCTGAATATGGTCTCCATCACTTCGTACACAGATTATGATATTTTGGATTTCGTTAAATTGGTAAATGAGCTGAATCCTTATACGGTTTCTATTGTGGATACATACGGATTGATGCACAAGGATGAATTATTGCACTATTACCACATATTGGATCGTAATTTGAATTCGGAAATATGTATCGGATATCATGCCCATAACAACTTTCAACTAGGATATTCCAACTGTATAGAGCTTATCAGACATAGCAGTAATCGTAAATTGATTATTGACGGAACTCTCTACGGAATGGGAAAGAGTGCAGGAAACGCACCGCTTGAACTGCTTGCAATGCACCTTAACGAATACTATGAGGGGAGGTATGATTTGGATCAAATAATGGAATTAATCGATGTCAGCATTATGCCCATATACAACGAGAAATACTGGGGATATACATTCCAGTATTTTGTATCCGCCATGAATGATTGTCACCCAAATTACACCAAATATCTGATTGATAAGAAGACTTTATCGATGAAATCCATTAATCAAATATTATCTTCGATTGAAGAGGAACAAAAATTGATGTTCGATACGGAGTACATAGAAGAACACTACATGGATTATCAGAAAAGATTCACGGCGGAAGTCGACAACAGCTGTGAATTATCTCATATTTTTGAAAATAAAAATATTCTTTTGATAGGCCCCGGATCAACAATAAAAACACAATCAGACAGAATCAACAAAATTCTTGCCGATGAGGTGTTGTCCGTTTCAATTAATTTTATTCCTTCGGAATACAAACCAGAATATGTTTTCATAAGTAATTCGAAAAGATATTTCAACACATTTAATAGGGTGAAGGGCTCAGATATTAAAATAATAGCTTCAAGTAACATCACTCCTGTTGGTGAAGAATTCAATTATGTTCTAAATTATGAGGATTTGATAGTAAAGGAAGACGAAATCACTGAAAATTCACTCATAATGTTTTTAAACTATCTAAAAAGCGTCAACCTCAGGAGGGTGTTATTGGCAGGATTTGACGGGTTCACATCGGATGATTTGCCGAACTATTATGACGATTCGATGGAAATGTCTCAAGATTATTCTTCAAGAAAAGAATTTAATAAAAAGATGGCAGATAAAATATCGGAATTCGATAAAGATTTGAACATAACGTTCATTACAGATTCATTATACGAGTTGTGAGACTTTGACATCAATGTAAACTTAAAAGTAATGTGGAGATAATTTAGCGTATATTCGACACCCTCGGCATAAAACCGAATAATTTTCAGAGTCCGGACAGCGCCATGGCTGAAACATGAGCGGAAAAGCGCTCAAAATCCGATTAACCGATTAAATCCGACGGATTCATGCCCAATATACGCAGAAAAACCTTCAACTGCTGTTTCTCCGCGGCCGGACCGTCAAGATAAATCCGTTCCTCAATTCTGTTCAAACGAACGGACGTATTACGAATCATACCGAACATGCGGTATGCGGTTATGTTCTTGGGAATACCGAATCCTTTGCCGTATTCTTTCCGTGTGAGCGATTGCATAATGCGTCTGACGAGAACCGCTATCGCTATGGAGAAAAGCATCACCGCTTCGCGTTTGGGCGATTCGAAAAACACCTGATCCGCATCGAGTTTGGATTTCATCTCTCCGAAGATATTCTCGATTTTCCACTGCTGCAGATAGATGCGCATAACATCTTCGCCGGCTGTTCCGTCTACCACGTCCTCGAACGTCACGTCGGAACGGGGAGGGGACGTCACGATTACTCTGATATCCCGTTCCTCGGCCATCTTTCTCGCACGCATCTCGTTAAACGAGACGGTATACGAAAGACGCCATTGTTCGATATCTTTCGGAGGTATTTTCCCGAGCCTCGGACGCCCTCTGCTTTCACGTCTGACTTTTACCGTTTCGCATACCGTCGAAAACGTCACGTCGTAAGGTCTTTCGGAGAACCATTTCGTGTGACGTTTTACTTCCAGCATAGCATCCTTTTCACAGGCAAATGTCTTCTTTGCAATCTTCGTCAAACGTTCGTTTACGTCTTTCTCGACTTTTTTGCGATATAATCCCAAAGAATGTTCTGTGTCTTTTTCGCGATAAGCAATGAAACGGAGTTTTTCTCCGTTGGCGATTGCGTCAAGATCGCAAATCTCGTATTCCGGCGCGTCGTTCCTTTTGCCGATGCGTCCGATCGGTACGAATCCCTTATTCATCGCTTCCTTGACAATGAAGGACCGCACTTTATCCGCGAAACTGTCAGGACATTTGGACACAAAGGGAATGTTGTTCCATATGAGATTGTTGACCGTCTCCCCGTTCACAAGTTTGCAGTCGGCCACGGCAACGATACGGTTGTCGGACATGAAGTCCGCCATCAACATCAACGCATCCCTGTCCATTTTGTTGTCGGTCGTATTGCCGTCATGTGTCTTGAAATACACCGGAAGGCCGTTGTCGTCCACCGCACATTCGAAATTGTACTGAAGACGGTCGGTATGACTGTCCTTGGGATACCCGAGCATCGGCCTCGGCACATTATCGTCCAATTCACCGTACTCCCTATTCGGATTCCTAACGATGGTTATGTTGCTGCCGTCGATATGGTAATATCTGGAAACAATTTCGTACTGGGCTTTGGCTCTCGAAGCGATGTTGTAGTACATCAGTTCGAGATCTCCGCCGAAAATCGTATCCATGGCCCTTCCCAGGGATACGTCGTTCAGCGATCGGTGATTTACTTTTGTACCGAACAACGTGTCCACCGGCGAATATCCGTAAAATGACGATATTGCCGTCAGCGAACGTTTCAGATTCTCCGTGAACATTGTGCCGCATATCGCTTTTAATGCGTTACCGGGACTCAGCACGCGTTGGAAACGGTCCCATTCCGTGTTCTCGTCGATGTACTCTGGAATGCCGATTGCTTTCATCACGGCCATTCCGAGGGCGGAGCCTGCGCTGATGCTTTCGATCTCTTCCGAATCGTCATCGAAAGTGAACTTCTTTCCGAAATCCGCGCTCGGTTCTTCCCTCATTGGCTGTTCATCCGTTCTTTCCGCAAAAACAGCGTCCGATCAATCGATTTTCAGTGATTTCGCCATCTTTCTGAATAGTTACTTTATCGATTAGATATACTAATCGATAAAGTACCTTAATCTATATATAGCGTTCCGTCCATGCAACACACAGCGCCCGACATTAGCGAAAGCTATCTCTGACGCTTCATTTTTCCAACAAGATCCCGCAGAAATCGCACAAAATCAGTAATTATTCACAAAAATAGGGGGGTGTCGAAGAGACGTGCAGCTCGTCGTTCGGGAATTACGGTCTTAAACTCGAATCTATAATAAGCTGATATACGGGCCTCTGTCGTGAATCAAGGCTAGATTATATCTATCATTTCAGGCTCCGTATAGTAGGAAGGCGGCTCGACTTCGGGGGAAAATCGTTCCGAGTTTGACGTTTACGGGAATAATTAACTCCGCCTTTGTCAAATTAACCGTTTCTTTACATTAGGTTTCGTTCCCTCTCTAGGAATTTTTGTCCGGTACTACTCCACTATTGTCCGTCTGGGTATTTGACGTCGGAATAAACGACTCTTCGCACTTAAAACCAAATCGTGTCAAACCCGAGTTACAAACGACTTGTTATGCACTCCTTCCTTGTTGCAAGTTTACACATCCTATAAAGTTTCGATCGGATTCTCTTCGAATATAGCCAAGATGACTTCATTTTCATTAGTTGTGCCAAGAATTAAAAACAATTCTTGTAGTTTATCAATAGGCAGTATAATCCCATGAAACGGTTCAATTTTTAATATATAAGGGGAGTCGTCAATTGCGTGGAGAGTAACATATCTAAACTCGCGCTGATAAGAAAATTCAGTTCTTTTATAAAACGCGGAGTTGACTATATCTTCACTTACCTGATGCCTATCGCTAAATTCAACAGAATCAGTGTATTTTACGAAGCCCTCGCGTATCCCGAGGTCTGTTTGTTTATCTAAACCCTTTTTTAAAATGCCCGCACTCATTAAGAGAGCATGGCCATATCCCAACCCAGTCATATCATCTATGTATTTTGAGTCAATTTGCATATGCACACACTGTTCTGTTCTCTCTACCAGAGTTAGCAACGGGATTGAAACGGAAAAGACTCCGTGTTTTTTAGTAGCAATATACGATATCTCAAGAGATCCAAAACCTGCTTCTTTAAAAGACTCATTCCCAGCTCCATGTGGTTTAATATAAAGGTTTAAATTTTCCTGTTTTAGAGTTCCTTCAGACGTGTCATATATCTCTTCATTCCCTTTACCAGTTTTATAATCCTCCAGATGAGTAAATCTTATATTCCCGTCTAATATCTCACGTAAATGCGCCTTCTTTCCAAATTTGATAATAAAATTATTCCCTATACGCGACATTATCTTTTCATCTTCTAGGTGTAACAGGTCATCTATATCTCCTTTTAAAGTGTAACTTTCAATTATCATAGTCGCATACCTACTGTATAAATTTCATTTTAATACTTATTATATTCTAATTTACGTCTTCGTCTCTTCGACACCCTCGGCATGAAACTGAATAATTTTCAGAGTCCAGACACGCCATAGCTGAAACATGAGCAGAAAAACGCTCAAAATCTGATTAACCGATTAAATCTACGATCCATGCCTAATATACGCAGAAAAACCTTCAATTGCTGTTTTTCCACGGCGGGACCGTCAAGATAAATCCGTTCCGCATCCCTGTCCAAACGAACGGACGTATTCTGAATCATGCCGAACATACGACATGCGGTTATGTTCTTGGGGGACGCCGAATCCTTTTCCGTATTCTTTCCGCGTGAGCAGTTGCATCATACGTCTGACGAGAACTGCTATCACAATAGAGAAAAGCATCACGGTTTCACGTTTGGGAGATTCGAAAAACGCCTGATCCGCACCGAGTTTTAATTTCATCTCTCCGAAGACATTTTCGATTTTCCACTGCTGCAGATAGATGCGCATAACATCTTCGCAGGCGTTCCGTCGACTACGTTCTCGCAGATTACGTCGGAACGGGGAAGCGATGTCACTATCACTCTAATATTCCGTTTCTCAGCCACCTTTTTCGCACGGGTTTCGTTAAACGAGACGGTGTACGAAAGACGCCATTGTTCAATATTCTTCGGAGGAATCTCTCCGAGTCTCGGACGTCCTCTGCTTTCACGTCTGACTTTTACGGTCTCGCATACTGTCGAAAACGTCACATCGTATGGTCTTTCGGAGAACCATTTCGTATGACGTTTTACTTCCAGCATAGCATTCTTTTTGCAGACAAACGTCTTCTTCGCAATCTTTGTCAAACGTTCGTTCACATCCTTCCCGACCTTTTTGCGATAGAATCCCAGAGAATGTTCGGCATCGCTTTCGCGATAAGCGATGAAACGGAGTTTTTCCCCGTTGGCGATTGCGTCAAGATCACAAATCTCGATTCCGGAGCGTCATTCCTTTTGCCGATGCGCCCGATAGGCATGAATCCGTCGGATTTGATCGGTTAATCGGATGTTGAGCGCTTTTCCGCTCATGTTTCAGCTGTGGAGCTGTCCGTACTCTGTAAATCATTCGGTTTTATGCCGAGGGTGTCGAAGAGACGTCAAAATAAAGAAAGTCTTAAATAAAATATCGTGACATTGTGTATCGAATAATCTGCTCAGGGGGCGGATTCGGGAGATCGGCTCTGTCCGTACGGCGGCCAATCTTCGAAAAAATTCCTCCTTATGGAGGAATTTCGATTACGATTCGAAAACCGGATCCTTCGATTACAATACGAATAATTTCACCTCCTGAGCAGATTTGCTCTTTTCGTTCGTATTCGTTACTTTTTCTAATTTCCCGTATGATTCACGGCTCGAACCTTTTACTAATACGATTGCAATCAAAACGTGGATTCCAAAGTGGCCGACATTACGTGATAACCGCGATAGCCAGGGCTGTGCCGTGCTGCGCACGGGCCCGTTCAGAAACCCAGAAGGAATCTGTACTCCACACCTAAGGCGTCAAGAATACCGAAAACGTTTTCTCTCAGACCGGAAGATCCGCTGAACCTCATCGCATCCCCGTCGCGGTCGTACTCCACAATGCCGTTGTCCAACTCGTCAATGACTTTGTTCGCGGTCATCTTTCCGGGAAGCACCGAGTCCATAACATTACTGAGCATAGTTGCGAGGGATACTACAGTAACCATAGCGTCCTGTCTTCTGTGAAGATGCAGATACACATGATTCACACCCATACCGGATTTCATGATGCGGAAGTTCTTTTCGCTGTGATACTGTCCCAAATACACGTCCACAACCTTGTCGGCCGTCGCGCCTTTGCGAAGATCGTCCCCGTCTTCGACGGCGAAGGGGAGGTTTGTCACCAGAACTCGGATCGAAAACCTCTCTGCGGCTTCGGCGATTCTGTCCTCAACGATTGAAACCGTACCGGTGCGTCCCCGCCAATGGGGACCGTCCGGATCCTTCTTCATCAACCTTGGATCTTCCGAGAATATCACATCCGTACGGTAGGCTCCGCAGTACCCGTCCATCATTTCATCGAAAGCCTTGCGCGCATCGTCTTCGCAGAAAAACTTCCTGCTCTTGAATTTGGATATGCGTTTTGTTGCAATCTCGAATCCTCCGTTCCTGAGATATTCCGAAGATTCCTCTATGCCTCCGGGCAGTCTGTATGCCACGAACCTAAGTTTTCCGTTTCCGTATTCCGATTCGGTATCGTACAGATATCTTCCCGGATGCCTCGGGGAGGCATCCATCACCCCGGTGATTGCAGAGGACACAACGGAATCCCTAACCAAACCGTTGAAATTGGACGGTGCTTTGGTGACGAACCCCCATCTCAGTCCCAGAAGACGGTCGATTGTCACATTATTCGCGAGTTTGCAGTCCGCGGAGATTACG
>DAHY01000030.1:0-6026 GCA_002498605.1 Methanomassiliicoccaceae archaeon UBA404
TGTCAGCCACTTTGGAATTCACGTGATAGGACTCAATTTCAGATTTCCTGTGATTGCACGTTGTTACGATATGAACAGAGAAGTAAACTATCTGGATGTCGGGTGCGGAATTCATTCTCCCACAGCCACAAAATATGAATTTCCCCTAGTACGATATTACGGTATAGATTGGGATATAGGTTATAATAACACTCAGGAAGACATTGATAACATCGATAAATTTTTTGAAATGGATTTGTCCAAATTAGAATTTGATGATGTGCCAAACAACTTCTTCGATGTCATAAATATGTCACATATCATTGAACATTTGCATAACGGAGAAGAGGTGATAAGAGGTTTAATACCGAAGTTGAAGGATGGCGGCATAATATACATTGAATTCCCCAATATGCATTCAACAAATCTACCGAGTAAAGATAGTACTTTGAATTTTTTTGATGACCCGAGCCATGTAAGAATATATTCTTTAAGAGAATTATATAATATACTGTTGAGCGAAAATATGGCCTTTGTCGAAGGTGGCCGTCGCAAAAACCGCATGAGAAATCTTCTTGTGCCTTTGGAAGCGTTAAAACATCTTTATCTGTACGGTCACATTAAAGGAGGTATGCTATGGGACATCATGGGATTCGCTGATTATTGTGTGTTCAGGAAAAAGGTTATTGAAACCTGACCTGACATTTTTAAACAACTGAATACCCTCAAAGGATACTGTTGCAATGTTTATGAACCGATAAATTATAAAAATACTGAAATTTCAAATAAATCATTTTGTAACTGCAGACATCAAGAAATAAAGAATCCCGGCGGATATTCCGCCGGATATGACCTCTGGGTCATTGTTTTTAATGGTTTTTCAGATTGCGAAACCGGGACTTCGATTATGTTTAATCGGATTCTTCCATGACTTTTACTATGGGTTCGCTCCAGGCTTTGTACAAATCGTCCAAATCGATAATGGCACCGGAATCTCTGAGGTTCAGGGATTTGCCTCCGGTTTTTCCTATATTGTATGCGGATCCTTTCATTATCTCTTCGAATCTTTCGGCATCCTTTTCGGCGACTTCGGCAATCCATCGGGTGTTGCTTTCGGAATACAGCGCCTTTCTGGGCGAGATTTCTTTCAGTGTTCTGAGATCTAGCACGGCACCGATTTTGCCTGCTATGCACATTTCGGCAACCGCAACCGCAAGACCTCCGTCGGAACAGTCGTGACAGGACTTTATCAGTCTTTCATCCATGGCCTTCAACACCTTGTCCGTCAGGTTTTTGACGTTCTTGATGTTAACTCCGGGAACCTTTCCCTGTTTTCCTCCGAACAGACGGTACAGCAAAGAACCGCCCATTTCCTCTTTCGTTTCACCGATGATGTATATTCTGTTGCCGGATTCCTTGAAATCCGCGGTGACGGCTTTGGAAACGTCGTCAATCAGTCCGCAGCACATTATCATGGGCGTCGGCAACACGGGAATACCTGCCGGGGATTCGTTGTACATACTGACGTTGCCGGAAGGAATGGGTATGTTCAACTCTCTCGCGAATTCCCCTATGCCTCTGACGGCTTCTCTGAAAATTCCCAGTCTGTCGGGCTTTTCGGGGTTTCCGAAATTGAGACAGTCGGTCATTGCGTTCGGCATTGCGCCTACGGCGACAACGTTTCTCCAGGCCTCGTCCATGGAGGACATTCCTCCGTTGTACGGATCGAGTTCGGTGAACCAGGGGTTGCAACCGATGGCCGCGGCCAAACCTTTGGTGCTTCCGGGAACCGGCCTAAGTACGGTGGCGTCTCCGGGACCCGGACCGTCTCCGACAAGAGAATAAACAACGGTGTCTTCGGAATCTTCGCCGTATTTTCTGATAATCCATTCTTTTGACGCCACGTTGGGATCCGACAGCAGCTTCAGAATGATTTTACCGTCATCCGGCAGACGGGGCGTGCGTTCGTCCTCCGCGGTGGATACGCCGGGTTTCGCGTACGGTCTGTGGTACATCGGCCCTGTTGTGAGGAACTTCTGATCCATCTCGAAAATCTGTTCGCCTTTCCAGAATATACGGGTGCGCAGGGATTCGTTTGTAACTCCCACCGGGACGGCGAGAACGTCGTGAGACTTGAATATCTCCAATACTTCATTCAAATCCTCGGCTTTGCAGGTGCACATCATCCTTTCCTGGGACTCCGAGACCCATATCTCCCAGGGGGCAAGGTCGGTTATCTTCAACGGAACCTTTTCCAAATTGATATCGGCACCGCAGCCGCCGTCCAATGCCATTTCGCCCACGACGCAGCTGAGACCTCCTCCGCCCAGATCTTTCATTCCGGTGGCAAGGTGTTTTCCGCTTACTTCCAGACATGCGCGCATGACTTTACCTTTGATTACGGGGTCTCCCTGCTGAACAGGAGCGGTGTTCTCGCACAGGCCTTCGGTCAAATCCTTGGACGAGAAGTTTACTCCGTGTATTCCGTCTCTTCCGGTTTTTCCGCCGATCAGAACCATTATTTCTCCGGGTCCTCCGGCGAAGTTGTTCAGAAGATCCTTGCGTTTCAGGAATCCTATGCACGAAACGTTCACAAGACAGTTGCTTGTGTAACGTTCATCGAAGAACAGTCCGCCGGTTACTGCGGGAACTTTCACGACTTCGCTGTAATCTTTTATTCCGGAGACCGCGCCTCTCAGCAGTTCCCCGGGATGTTTTGTTCCCAAAGGAAGATCTCCTTTTCTGTCGGGGTATCCGAAACACAGCGGATCTCCCAATCCGATGGGCTGAGCGCCCATGCATATGACGTCTCTGAGTATTCCGCCGACTCCGGTTCCGGCTCCGCCGTAAGGCTCCACCGCCGAAGGGTGATTGTGGCTTTCGATTCTCAGTGCGTATGCGTGCTCATCGTCAAAGACCATGACCCCCGCATCCCCTCTGGAAAGAATGTCGTCGCGGTTTATGCCGAATACGAATTCCTTCAGTATGGCTTTGGAGCTTTTGTAACAGCAGTGTTCGCTCCAGGCCTGACCGAGAGACTGCAACTCCACATCCACGGGGTTGCGGCCCTCTTTTGTAAAATATTCTTTTATGATTTTCATTTCGTCGAGAGACAGGTTCAGCGACATGTCCTCGGAAATCTTTTCCATCTCCTCGTCGGTGGCGTCCAAAAGTTTTACTTCATAGAGCTCGTAGGGAGCGTCGCGTTTGACCAACAGTTCTTTTGCCATATGATCATCTCACAGTGACTTCGAAATCATGAATTTCCGGGTCGGCCGAAAATCTTTTGTTTGTTTGCCGTTTGGTGCCGGCTGCATTTTCCTTCGGCCGAATACCTATTTCAACCACTGTCATTGCACCAGATAAAGAAGCCATGGTTTAATAAGTTATATCGAAAAGCTCAAACCCTTTTACGCCCGAAAATAAGATATCCGGTATGACCCAGAGTGTCAAAGGAAGGTCTTACCCCTCCGGGATGGACTTCCATCTCCCTGTTGATGTTTTCATACGCCCTGACCCGGGAAAATCCTCTCTCCCTTAACGCCAATACGGAAGATTCCAACTGATTCACGTTCGGAACGTAGATGCATATTCTTCCCCCGGATCTCAGATGGGGAAGCAGATTGTCCAACGCCAGCCACGGGTCGGGCATGTCCATGGTCAGTACGTCCGCGGTATACTCGAATTCAACGTCTTTCGCATCGCCGATAACATAATTCCAATTCCTGTCCGAGCAGGTTCTTGAAATGTTTCTTCCGGCTCTTTTTACGTTTTCTTCTTTCAGTTCAACGGTCAGAACGTCTCCGTCGGGGGATACCGCGTTTACCAACGCCGTGGTCAGTCCCCCGGATCCGGCGCCGACTTCGATTACTCTGGTTCCGTTCTTTACGTCACAGTTTATCAGAATCTGCGCCGCGTCTTTGACGGTGATTATCTGTGCGCCCCTTTCCAGGGATTCGATCAGTTCCGTCACAATCGGACGGAATACCGTGAACTCCGAACCTGCTATGTCCATTGTTTCTCCGTCCGCGGCATCTTTGAATCTGGAACCGTCCACAGTTCCCAAAGAGGGGATCTTTATCATTTTGTACGATACTTTGAACCAGTATCTTTTGCCTCCCTCGTCTTCCAGGAATGCGGTTTCTCCTTCTTCGAATCCCGACACTGTAATCACCCTTCACATCGTATGTGCGGCATAGGCCTGTTTTATGGATTGGGCTTTGCAGACCACGCATTCGCATTTTACGGGGTCGGCGCCGTACGGGGTTCCCAGAATCTTGTATCCGGTGGTTTCCTCGAACGTATGGCCGCATTTTTCGCTTCCGCACCAGCCGAATCTCAGAATCACGTCATCTTTGGTTTCGTCGGTTTCGGCGGGGGCTTCGGACATGTCGGTTATGTCGGTAACCATGGATTCCTGAACATTCAAAGCTCTGGAGTACAATGTGAAAGAAATATCGTTCAGCAGAAGATCCACGCTTGCGGTTAAAGTGCTGAGATCGATTGTTCCTTTTTCCCCGGTGTCCCTTCTTGCGAAAGAAATTAATTTATTTTCTATGTCCCGGGCTCCGATTTCCAGTCTGAGCGGCACTCCCCGCATTTCCCAGTCGTAGTATTTGGCGCCTGGGCGCATGTTGCGGTCATCGAGTTTCACTCTCATTCCGTCTTTTGTCAGAATGTCGGTTACCATCTTGCATACGTCAAGAACCAGTTCGGGTTCTTTTTTGGATATTATCGGAATTACGACGATTTGGAACGGTGCGATCGGCGGCGGCAGAATCAATCCGCTGTCATCGCCGTGAACGCCCACCACCGCGCCCAGAAGACGTTCGCTCATTCCGTAAGTTGTCTGATGAACATGTTTGTGCTCACCGTCCAGGTCTTCGTAGGTTATGTCGTAAGGGATTGAGAAGTTGGTACGGTAGTGGTGAATGGAACCTATCTGCAGAGTCCTTCCGTTGGGCATCACCGTGTCGATTCCGACCGTGTAATGGGCTCCGGGGAATTTGTCCCAGTCGGTACGCGTAAGCAGGAAATAAGGAAGACAGAGTTCTTTTGAAATCTTTTTCAGCATAACAATGTCTTCTTCTATCTGGCACTGTGCTTCCTCTTCGGTGGCGTGACAGGTATGGGACTCGAAGAAATGAATTTCCCTTACCCTTATGAAAGAACGGGTCTGTTTTGTTTCGTAACGGAAGGTGTTGACGATTTGGAATATCTTGAGAGGCAGATCCTGATGGGATCTTATCCACAGCGAGAACATAGGGTACATTGCGGTTTCCGAAGTGGGTCTTACCACCAAAGGAACATCCAATTCGTTGTCCCCCGCTTTTGTTACCCAATAGACTTCCGAGTCGAATCCTTTGATGTGATCTTTTTCTTTCTTGAATTCGGTTTCCGGTATCAGTAACGGAAAATTGACTTCGTCATGACCGGTTGCGTTCAGCTCCCTTCTGGTGAAGGAATCGATCATCATCATGATTTTCCAACCGTAAGGGGTCCATACGTTCATTCCTTTGATCGGATACCGTTTGTCGCTCAGTTCGGCGGTATCCACTATTTCGTTGTACCACTCGCCGAAGTTTTCGTTTTTCTTCATCGAATCACCGTTTCAGCGCATCGGCTATTATGGGGGCCACCGATATGTGGGATAGTTCGTTTTCCAATGTATTGCAACAGAGTATTGTGTCCAGGGAACTTCCGGTCAGGCGTTCCACGGCATTATCCACGAATACGCCGTGGGTACAGGCGACGGATACTCCGGACGCTCCGGCTTCCCTGAGCGCGTGAACGGCGGCGATGATTGTGCCGCCGGTGGAAATCATATCGTCCACGATCAGAATGTTCTTTCCCGCACAGTCCATATTCGCAGGGCTTATTTTCACTTCAGATCCGGATAAACGCACTTTTGTGAGATGGTCGGATTTCAATCCCATCTTTTCTGCCACGGACTTTGCCCTTCCTATTGCTCCGATATCCGGGGACAGCACCAAGTCTATGCTTTTATCCATGAAATATTCGGCAATGGCTCCCGCGGCTTTCAAATC
>DAHY01000030.1:6261-6878 GCA_002498605.1 Methanomassiliicoccaceae archaeon UBA404
ACTCTGTCACAGACCATATCCAAATGTTCCGCCACGACTCTTGCGCTTTCTGGCTCTCCGGGCTTGAATACCCTGTCCTGCCTGGCATATCCGAAATAGGGTATGACCAGGGTTATGGTCTTTGCTCCCAGACGCCTTACGGCGTCCTGAAGAAGGAACATTTCGATCATGTTTCCGTCGGGATAGGTGTTCTGTACGATTACAACATCGTCATCCAGTTCTTTGTGGTCTATTCTGGTATAACATTCGCCGTCCGGAAAACGGGTGGTTGCAGCCTGTACGTAAGTGCATTGAAGAATGGCGGCCAGCTCTTTGGCCAGGTCCCTTGACGAGGATCCGCCTACGATTATCATGTTTCCGCCATGACACTTGAATATTATTATCTTATCTGAGTTCCCATCAGAATTATATCGTATTTCGCCGATAGTCGGGGTATGCCGGTGCAGGATGTAGTGACGCAGGAGAAGATAATCCGTTATTTGGATATCACTTCGAGAGCGTTGGAAAAATTAAAAATCGCCGCTCCGAAACGGTCTTTCAACCGTAAATTGGCGGAAGATTTCCTCAATATGGCCGAATCTTATTACAAAGATGCCAAACACTTCCGTGACGAGGGG
>DAHY01000030.1:7182-12802 GCA_002498605.1 Methanomassiliicoccaceae archaeon UBA404
GCTTTGCAGGAAGTCATCCAAACATCGCCGATAAGCTCCCTGACGGCCTCTTCCGGTGCCGTTGTGAACATGCTGTTGCCCAGCATGCACATGGCCGCCATGTGTCTCTTGTCTTTCAGGATTTTGATTGCGTCGTTTATTTCGTCGTTACGCAATCCCGCGGCTTCCGAAAATTTATTCGAAATATCGAACAAAGTTTTCAAAGAAATATCTTTAAGATAATTTTCGGCGGCTTTGGCTCCGGCCTTCCTTATTTTGGATACTATATCCCGGTCAGACAGAACTGATTTTGTATCGATCGGAGGGCCGAGAGTAAAAAGGGTTATTCTTTCGATCGGAACGAAAGAATCCCTGACTTTGCCGAAAGGCGGAATACCCGCCACGGTTCTTACGGGCTGACGGCATCTGCACATTATTCCCGCAACGTCCCCCCGTCCCCCGCCTTCCAGCAAATCGGCGGTATGGGCGGCTCTGAATCCTTCGGACATGTCCTTTCCCGTAAGATGACAGGTGCACAGCGCCGCCGCCACCGCGTCGGCGGCGGACATTCCGAATCCCTGACCGACGGGGAGATCGTGTTCCACGGTTATGTCGTATTTATTGTCGGAATCCAGGGTTTCAACCACCCGTCTTACGATTCTGCCTTCGACGGTTACTCCGTCAATCTCCGTTACGGGTTTGCCCGATGCGAATTTTACGGTTACGGTCGTGCCCAGATTGATTCTTATTCCGGCCCCTACGGAGCCGGCACTGAGAGGATCCAGAGAGGATACCGGCCGGAAGAAACAGGTAACATGACCCGGGGAGAAGGCTGACGTCATAGTTTGGCCGCACAGTAATCCAGTATGCAATCGGAGATTTTTATCTTGGTTCCGGATATGTCGGTTGCGTCATCGGCGGTCACAAGCAATGCGGCAGAGGATGATTTTCCGGCCGCGTCTATGTCGTTGGCCACCACCGCACGCAATCCGTATTCGTTCAGTCTGAGTCTGGCTCTGTCAACCAGTTCCTTATCCGTGAATCCCGACTCGGCCTTGAATCCTATCACCGTGTCGCACTTTTCGCGTATTAACGGCAGGACTTTGGGGACGGGAACGAAGTCGGATTTGAAACCTTCCTCGCTGGGTAATTTTCCGTGATACATTTTCGAGGGTGCGAAATCCGACAGCGCCGCGGGAACGATTACGATTTCGTGATTGATGTCCGGCACCATTTCCACCAAATCTTCAACGGTCTCGAATCTTCTGGTTTTGATGTAATCCGGAATTTCCACACTGCCGGCACCCATCCATAATTCGACGTCGGCTCCTCTTTCAAAGGCTCTCCTGGCCAAAGAAACGGACATGAGTCCGGTGGAACGGTTGGTTATTATTCTCATATCGTCGATGGGTTCTTCCGAACGTCCGCCCACAATCAGAATCTTTCTGTCGGCCAGGTCGTTTCCGCACAGCAGTTTGAAAGCCCAGGATACGACTTCGTCCTTGGTTGCCACTTTTGCCCTTACTCCGTCGGAACGGGGACCTATGATTATAACGCCCATATTTTCCAACTTTTTCAGGTTGGCCTCTACGGCCGGATTTCTGAACATTGCTTCGTGCATGGCGGGAGCGACCGCCACGGGTATTCCGTTACCCAGAGCGACGGTTGCCATCGACGTCACCGTCGTGTCGTCGATTCCGTTGGCAATTTTCGATATTGTGTTTGCGGTTGCGGGATACACCATCAGCAGATCCGCGGATCTTGCGTCTCCCATGTGTTTGATGTGCTCGGCCTGACCTGTCAGTTTCGTTATGGGTTTGATGCCGGAAGCGAACTCGATCGTATCCACGGTCACGAGATCGCAGGCGGCTTCGGTCATCACGGGTATGACCGTGGCACCGTGCCGTATCAAATCCCGTATCGTGGCGAAACATTCGGTGGCGGCTATGCTGCCGGTTATTCCCACCACTACGGTTTTGCCTCTGAGTCTGCTGCTCTTTTCACAATAAATTTCTTCTGACGGATGCATTTTTCATTCACCTATGATTGTAATTACTTCTTTCAGCACTTCTTCCCCCGTACGGGAAGCGTCTATGATTTTGAATCCTTTCTCCCGGGCCAATTCGAGATAATTGGAACGTACTTTTCTTAGATATTCGATTTTCTCGAACTTGCTTGCGTCTCCCCGGTTGTTTACTCTGCGCATGCTTTTTTCCGGGTCTATGTCCAAAAGAAAAGTTATGTCCGGTTCTGTTACGACGGGACGGTTTATTTCTTTAAGCCATTCCTTTTCAGATTCGGTTCCGCCCAGATTTGCGGCCTGGTACGCCACGGTAGAGGCGTAATATCTGTCGCACAGCACGGTTTTTCCGGACTTCTTCCACCGTAACATCTGCTGGGTATGGAAGGCTCTGTCCGCCGTGAATAACAAAGCTTCGGCGTTCTGCGATATATTTTTGATTTCTCCGGCTCTTATGATTGAACCGATCGGACCGTCGGTGGGCTCGGCGGTGATGATAACGTCTTCGCCCCGGGAAGTCAGGATTTCTGATATCCCCTCAATAAGCGTACTTTTACCCGCTCCGTCGATGCCTTCGAAAACTATGAACCGACCTGCCATCCTTACCGTCCTTCAATGATTTACGCGGTATATTATGTTGTATGTATGATTGTAGGTTTTATTTTGCGCGGTTTTCATAATACCGCGAAAGACAGTCTTTTTACGAGTTCGTCCAAAGACTGCACGTCTTTGATGTCTATTCTGCACTGACCCGCCAATCTTTCCCTTATGTCTTTGTCGTAACTTACGTCCAGTGCGGAGAGCTGATTTTCCAGATCGGAAGCGATTATGTTCCCCTTGGGGTCCCAGTCGGTAAGAATCACGGCTTTCTTTCTTTTACCGAAAACGTATTCCGCGGCTTTGATCGGCCCGCCGGAGGATTGTACCGTGAATATGTCCCCGGTTATTCCGAGGTGTTCCAGGGCGGATACGTCGTTGCGGCCTTCGACAAGAATCACATGGTCTTCCGATAACCCGTCCAAATCTTCCAGGATTTGGATTATGGCCTCGTATCTGTCCGCGTCTCTGCTCATACACTCTCTTCCAATTTTTTGATTATGATATCGGGGTTGCCTTCTATGAAAACGGTTTTTCTCCGGTCGGTCATGCCTTTGACGACGGCGGACTTCATGCCGGTAATCTCTTTCATCAGCTGTTCCACCTCTTTGTTGGCTCTGCCGTCCAAAGGCGGAGCTCTCACTCTGACAATAAGACGGTTTCTCCATTCGTCGAAACCGTCCAATCCTTGTTTCGAGGAACGGGGCGATACGTATATTTCCACCTCGATGCCGTCGTCGTTCTTTCTTATGACATCCGAGAGGTTCATGAAAGGTTATGTCCTCGGTATGTTATTCATTTTTCCCAACCGACCGGGATTAGAATAAAATACAGACATCACTTAGCTTACGTACGATGCGCACGGGAACACTGAAACCCATGAAGTTCGAAGACCTTACCATGGTCTACAGGGAGGAGAAGACAAAAGGACTCCTTTCTAACGCCAGGTCCGACCTTTATCCCGCCATGACCGCATTGTTGGCAACTTTGAAATCCGAATACGAAAAATTGCTTTCGGAAGATCCGGATTCCATAATGTGCGAAGGCGCGAACCAGCGCAGAAGAAAGGCCGGACGTCTCGTGCGGGATGTTGTTTCTCTGAGGATGGACAAGATAAGTTCCATGGCGCTCAGGGCAGCCTGCGGCGCTCAGACCGTCATAGACGTTCTGACGGCCGAAGAACGGGAATTCTACGATTCGGTTTTGAACGCCGCCAAAATCCATATGGGTTCGGTCGACAGAGCCACGGGGCAGGTTCGGTATAAAATTCAACCGATAACAAAAACTCCGGAACCCGTTAAATCCGCTCCTCCGGAGGAGGAGCCGATGACTTTGAAAGACATGCCTTTGATTGACGATATGGAGGATTTTGATTCCGACGTCATCCCGGAAGAGGATGTTTTCGATTCTTTCGAAGAATCTCCCGTCGAAGAGAGATCTTTGCCCGAAATGCCCGCAATAAAAGAAACAAAAGAGGAAAAGGAAGAAATCATCTCTTCCCCGGAAACGAAAACCGCCGAATGCGGCGATTCTTACGAAGACGAATCGGTTTTGATTCGGGTGCTTGAAGATCTTCCGGTGTTCGCCGGGCCGGACAGGGATTACAACCTCAAAAAAGAAGAACTCGTGACAATGCCGAGAAGCATGGCCGGCGCATTGATCTCACGGGAAAAGGCCGTGCTGATCAGGCCCGCACTTTGATTGTTCTGGTATCCCCGGGGAATTCCAGACAGTCCACGTTGTACCGTTTTTCGCCGATGATGTTTGCCACGGTTTCTCTTGCCACATCCGGCGTATTGTTAGTTTTGCTCAGGTGGGCCAGAAATATCTGGCGTCCTTTGCGTTCGGTACGTTTTATGGCGCTTGCGCAGGCCACGTTGGATAAGTGCCCTATGTCGCTGTCGATCAGTTTTTTGAGATATTGGGGATAAGGTCCTTCCGACAGCATCTTGCTGTCGTAGTTTGATTCCAGAACCGCCAAATCCGCTATCGAAAGCGCATGTTCCAGCTGAGGGGTCAGTTTTCCCGTATCGGTGGCCACAAGAATTCTCTTATCGTTCACTTTGGTCAGAAATGCGTTGGGTTCGGCGGCGTTATGGGACGTCGGCATCGGCAGAACTTCCATTCCGCAGACTCCGAAAGACGTTCCGGTGTAAATCTGCCGGTAATCTACCTGACCCAGATTGCTTGATTCGTAAGTGAATCTGTTACAGTATACGGGGATGTCCAATTTCCTTGCCGTGGGTCCCGCGCCCTTAACGTGATCCGAATGTTCGTGAGTCAATAATATTGCTTTTACGGATTTGGGGTCGATGCCCTGAGTATCCATGAGAGACAGAATTCTCCGGCAGCTTATTCCCGCATCTATCATTATGGCTTCGTCGCCCGACCGTATAACCGTACAGTTTCCGTCACTGCCGCTCGCGAGTATGTGTGCTTCCAACAATCCCATCCCTTTTCCGGATTCAGATCTTTCTTTTGTAAATGTGGAAAACGATGTCCCCTCTGGAAATAATTCCCACGAGAACCCCTTTCTCCAATACGGGAACTCTGTTCACTTTGCGTTCAAGCATGGCTTTGAGCACATCAACGATGTTTGCGTCGGGAGTCGTCGTCAGAACCGTGCGGATCATGATTTCTTCGACTTTGGTGTTGGAGATTTTGTTTGCCGCTTCCTGAAGAATGGAATTCTGATTTGTGGAGTCGAAAGAATACGAGAGCATCTTTCCTCCTTCTTCGTCCATGTCTTCCTGTTGTCTTACGATGAGCTGCAGCACGTCATCCTCGCTTATGATTCCGATAAGATGATTTCTGTTGTCCACTACGGGTGCACCGGAGATGTTGTTGACCGCGAAACGTATCGTGGCCTGTTTTATGCTGTCCCCGGGTTTGAGCGTGACCACCTGCGTGGTCATTAAATCCCTTACTTTGAGCTCTGCCATCGTTTATCACATCACAAATCGGTTTAAGTTATATTAATTTGTACACAGACACTTCGTTTGCATTGGCTTATGTCTTTATAAC
>DAHY01000034.1:0-2389 GCA_002498605.1 Methanomassiliicoccaceae archaeon UBA404
ATCTCGCCTTGTCCACTCATCTCTACCAAAAATTCTGTGATATTGTATTCGAATGAAATTTAATTGACTCTCCGGCGGATTATGTATAATTGTCTGCCTGTTGCATTCGAACTCTCTGAATTTTATATCCATACCACAATAACACTTTGTGAACAGAGGGAAAGCCATACTTGTCGCGGGTCACGGCTCCACAACAAAATTGAACGAAGCCGCCGTGGAAAGACAGACCGAATTGCTTCGGAACAAAGGATATTCCGTATATCTGGGATTCAAAGGTTATACCAAACCGTTACTGAAGAACACGATGGTAGAGATCGCCGACAACGGCTTTACCGACGTAATATGCGTTCCCATGTTCATGACCGGCGGACATTACTCAGAAAGAGTAATACCTAAACAGGTGGGGCTTGAGGAGGGAACAAGTTCAGGTGTTGCCGACATCGGCGGACGGAAGATCAATGTCAGGATAACGGATACCATCGGCACTCATCGCCTTATGACCGACATTCTTGCAAAAATATCGGAATCCGCAGAAATCAGAGGAAATAACCGGGGAATATTACTTTTCGGAAGCGGATCTTCGAAACCCGATAATTCGGAAATGATTGAAGAAAACGCAAGACGTTTGCGGGAAATGGGTGTACCTGCGTACTCGGCTTTCAGAAAATACAATACCCCGAATCCAAAAGATGCCGTAATCGGAATGCGTGACGACGGTATTGACGATATTGTAATGATTCCCATGACCATAGCATCAAGCGGGCACGGAGACAGGGACTTTGCTTTACTGCCGGAATTTGAACAGGACGATGGGACATTGATCATCGGCGGAGAGAGAATATTCATTACGTACGCGTCACCGGTCGGCTCGCATGACAGTGTATCCCTGATACTTGAAGATCTCATCAAACAATACCTTTGATTGAACTCCGTCTTGCACTGCGAGAGCACACAATCTGATTTCATAAGATGTCAAAGGATGGTTTCGTTCCATATATTGAGTATATTTTTAACAGATGGATAAGGAAATTCGCCTGCGGACAATATACTGAAAATCGACCCGAATCGATATCGGATTCCAACGTCGTATATTGAATTGATAATAAAAAGAAAGGACCTCCGGATTCCGGAGGTCCATTGGTTTAATTTGTTCTGCTCAGAATCCGTAGTTCTTCGGGTGGAACATCGGGACGTCCTTGTATTTCTCAAGGCACAGCTCAACAAAGGCATCTTCGTTGTCCGGAAGAGCTTCAAACTGCTGTATGCTGCTCTCCAAAACCTCGAGCTGCTTCCTGGTGAGGAGCAACTCTTTGGATTTGTATCCGTCCATGAGTATCTTTGCTGCAGTTTCACCGGCGGCCTTCGCACGGAGGTAGAGGTCGTTACCGTTGTCGGCAATGGCCTTACCGATTTCGTATGCGTGGTCGTAGGAAAGGATGTATGCTTCGGGTCCTCTGACTCTGTCGGCGTACATGTACAGGTCCCTGAGAACCTTGTCCTGCTTGAACTGAATCGAGGTGTTCATCAGCATAACTTCGTTTCCGAGAGTTGCGAGCCAGCACTGTACGGAGGAACCTCCGAATTCAGGGTGGTATTCGACGGATTCGTTGGACCAAAGGTCGCAAGTGGAAGCCATCAGGTTGCTCTGAATATCACAGTGAGCGCAGTGGCACTGTTTTCCTTCCTGAGAAGTTGTGTTTCCTGCAATCGCTTTACAGATGGGTCCTTCGTAACCGCAGTCCTTGTCAGGTCCGACGGCACCGCATTCCCAAGCAACTACTGTCCTTGCGGCAGAAATTGCCCTGGTAAGCGCGGAGAAAGTTCTCTGAACATCGTTGTCGAGGTAACCGCCGGCCATGAACATGGATGTGTTGGCACCGGAACAGTCGGTATCCCCGCCGGGTACGACGTTGTTCTTTTTGCAGATGTTAACAAACTCGGGCCAGATATAGGTCATATCCAAAGATCCCAAGTATCCTACACCGAAAAGGAAAGCAACTACATCACCGTTGGTGACTGAGTAGTCTGCCATTTCTTTTCCGCCGATGGATTCGACGGAGAACACATCGGCACCGTTTTCACAGGCAATCTCAGCGGATTCGAAAAGTTCTTCGGGTGCTCCGTTGACTTTGTCGAGACCGACGCGCATACCGTTGTCGGTATCACGCTTATCGGGGATGGTGTGTCTTACGGCTGTGTTGATTCCGTATTCCTCGTGGTATTTTTCAATGATTTCTTTCTGTCCTTCCACCACAGGTGCGGAAATCCTTGCTTCGGCCATCTGTGAAATCCATTCGGTTTCAAGCTGAAGATCGGGAAGTCCGATAGATACTGCTCTGTCGAGACAGTCTTTGCTGATGTAATCAACGTATTCTCTTCTGAGGGTCTC
>DAHY01000034.1:2784-12061 GCA_002498605.1 Methanomassiliicoccaceae archaeon UBA404
TCTGCAATAAGGGGAGTCTGGGCTGCTTTGTCTGAGTATATTCCGAGTTCGTAGGAGTTGGCGTAATCTCTGTTCACTGCACCGCCGCATCCCATGAGGGGGACGGTGATTCCTTCTTCTACATATTTTGCGGCAATTCTCGGGAACGCGGACATTGTGGTTGTCATCAATGCGGTTCCGGAAACGAACAAAGGATTGACTTCCTTTGTCTTTGCAACAACATCGTCAACGGCAACGTCCTTACCCATATCGATAACTTCGTATCCCGCTGCACGGGTCATTATGACTGCAATGTTCTTTCCGATGTCGTGCACGTCACCTTCCGCGGTGTGCATAATTACATCGGCTTTCATCTTCATCTTACCGCCTTCAAGCTGTTTTTCGGCCAAGGCGATACCTACTTCCATAACCTTTGCGGCCATCATGATTTCGGGAAGGTAATAAACGTGTTCAGCGTAAAGCTTTGAAACGATTTCCATTCCTGCAACCAAACCTTCATTGATGACGCTAAGGGGGTCTCTGTCTTTGAGAGCCTCTTTGACGGTAGGCATAATTGTCTTCAATCTCATGAAGAGGACATCTTCGGCTACTGTTCTGAGAACAGGATCTTTGGGGAGTAAACTTTTAGCCATTTCCTCAGGGGTAGCTTCGACCTGAAGATCGATATCGTACCTCTTGAGTATCATGCTGTAGTCCACATCTTTGCTACTTAGCATTTTCTCTTTCCTCCTGGGCATAAGCCCTAGGTCGCAATATTACTACTATTATTAATACTTACGATGGATAAATATTCCATCCACAGCAGATTTTCATATTTTTTGACTAAAAACGGAAATAGTACTTAAACAGACGAAATATGTAACGATGTTATTAAGTATGACGGCTGGGGCAAAATTTTCTGTTTTTCCGTTCGGAGAGGCAATACGAGGTTATTTCTTATTACTTAAATATATAACTATCTGTTCAAAAATGTTGAAAAATATTCAGTAAATAAATCATCTAAATAAAATTTATAACTTCTGTAAGAATATGAATGTCAATTTTAAATATACCTAGTCATATGTAGACACAGAAGTTGTGTACGGCCGCGGTCGGGTATCCGGTCTAGGTCCCCGCAGAGAGCTAGGGGGACGGATGCGTTTTCACACCTTCTCGACCTTACGGTCATCACTTTTTCTCGGAATTTTAACTGTGTCGCATTTTTAACTGATTTACTTTGAAAAATCGTATGCAATTATATCGCCGAGGCTCTGACTATACGGCGTTAGTAAACGCATAAATATCGACCTTACGGTACCGTTATCATGTATGTTTATATTCTGGGCGGCTTCCTCGGCAGCGGAAAAACCAGCCTGATGCTGAACTTAACGTCAATGTATATCGACAGAGGTCAAAAAGTTGCCCTGCTTGTCAATGAATCGGGAGACGTAGGCGTTGACGGAGCCACAATGAAAAGAGAAGGATACGATGCAATCGAAATGCCTAACGGATGCATATGCTGTACACTGGCCAGCTCCCTCCAGGAAGGTCTCAGAAGTATTGCCAGAGACCTGAAACCGGATGTAATTTTGATAGAACCCACAGGTTTGGCATTGCCCCACAGGGTGAAAGATCTGGTTCGCATTGCAATGATAGACGAGGAGGAAACCATACTCATCGGAGTTGTCGATGCTCAAAGATTTGACAAACTCATATCCAAGAAATCGGAATTTTTCGACAGACAAATGCAGGGATGCAACTTTATTCTGATTAACAAATCAGATACTGTAAGCTCCGAGAAACTGGCGGAAATCCGGAATTGGATGTCTTCCGAATATCCCGATAAACCGATACACTCGGTATCCGTAAAAGAGGGAAGTAACATGGATGAAGTTCACGAGTTGATGAAATGACGGATAAAAATACTACTGATTTTAATGAAAACTCCATGGATTACGCCGGTGGCGTTGCCGTCGGAGTCACAGGTTACATTACAAACTTTAACGCAGACGCGCAGGCGAGAATATCCGGCGCTCTGATGGAAATCGGCAAATGGATCGATGAAGAGTCGGGAGCATTTCTGGGTCACGTAAAATGCGGGATTTACCTGGAAAACGGAGACGGCGTCACATTGAATCTCACCAATCTCGAAAACGGCGTTGAAGTCCACGGAATTCTGGAACCCGCCGAAAAAGTAGGATTCAGCATTCTGTGCGCTGTACTCGACGTCGACAAACACGAGTTGGAACATATGCTGTTGCATGCTTTGGAAGATACCTTTTTGGATATCGAACTGACCAAAGGCAGTCACAGCCACAAACATGATGATCATTGCGGTTGCGGCGACAACTGCAAATGCGGCAATCACCACGAACACCATCATCACTGAACGTATTCGGCTTTTACAAAATTTTTATAAAAAATATTTAGGTCCCCGAAGGGGACCAAGATGTTTTATTTCGCTTTGCTCAGAATCCGTAGTTCTTCGGGTGGAACATCGGGACATCCTTGTACTTTTCAAGGCACTGCTCAACAAAGGCATCTTCGTTGTCCGGAAGAGCTTCAAACTTCTTGATGCAGTCTTCCAACACATCGAGCTGCTTCTTCGTAAGCGGCAACTCCTTGGACTTGTATCCCTCAAGGATTATGTTGGCGGCAGTTTCACCGGCGGCCTTCGCACGGAGATAGAGGTCGTTACCGTTGTCGGTAATAGCCTTACCTATTTCGTACGCGTGGTCGTAGGAAAGGATGTATGCTTCGGGTCCTCTGATTCTGTCAGCGTACATGTACAGGTCCCTGAGAACCTTGTCCTGCTTTAACTGAATCGAGGTGTTCATCAGCATTACTTCGTTTCCGAGAGTTGCGAGCCAGCACTGTACCGAGGATCCTCCGAATTCAGGGTGGTATTCCACAGATTCGTTAGACCAAAGATCACAGGTGGATGCCATCAGGTTGCTCTGGATATCACAGTGTGCACAATGACACTGCTTTCCTTCCTGGGCCGTGGGGTTTCCTCCGATGGCCTTACAGATAGGTCCTTCGTAACCGCAGTCCTTGTCAGGTCCGACAGCACCGCATTCCCAAGCAACCACTGTCCTTGCGGAAGCGATTGCCCTGGTGATTGCAGAGAAGGTTCTCTGAACATCGTTGTCCAGGAAACCGCCGGCCATGAACATGGATGTGTTGGCACCGGAACAGTTGGTATCTCCTCCGGGAATGACATTGTTCTTTTTGCATATGTCCACGAATTGCGGCCATATGTATGTCATATCCAAGGATCCCAAATATCCTACACCGAAAAGGAAAGCAACTATGTCACCGTTGGTGATGGCGTAGTCGGCCAATTCTTTTCCACCCATTGATTCTACGGAGAACACATCTGCACCGTTCTCACAGGCAATCTCGGCAGACTCGAAAAGCATTTCAGGTCCGCCGTTGACTTTGTCCATTCCCACGCGCATTCCGTGATCGGTATCACGCTTATCGGGGATGGTGTGTCTTACGGCTGTGTTGATTCCGTATTCCTCATGGTATTTCTCTGTGATTTCTTTCTGTCCTTCAACAACAGGTGCGGAAATCCTTGATTCGCTCATCTGCGAAATCCATTCGGTTTCCAGCTGAAGGTCGGGAAGTCCGATCGATACCGCTCTGTCAAGACAGTCTTTGCTGATGTAATCAACATACTCTCTTCTGAGGGTCTCGGGCGATTTTTCCGTACCGGGCCGGGGTGCGTAGTTAATTTCGGTTATGACTTTACCGGCACCGACCTGTATTCCGAATCCGTACGACAAGGGATTCTTGGCACGTCCGAAAATCAGTTCGTCTGCACTGCCGTAAGCCATTTTTGTAAATCTTTTTACCGCCATTTCACTCACCCCTCACAATAACATCCCATTCTTCCCTTACTCTCTTCCAATCATATCCGGCCAGCAGTTTTTCTGCAATAAGCGGAGTCTGTGCCGCCTTGTCCGAATAAATTCCCAGATCGTAAGAGTTGGAATACTCTCTGTTCACTGCACCGCCGCAGCCCATGAAAGGAACGTTGAGTTTCTTCTCTACGTATTTCGCGGCGATTCTCGGGAAAGCTGACATTGTGGTTGTCATCAATGCGGTACCCGATACGAAAAGCGGCTTTACCTCCACCGTTTTGGCTACAACATCATCGACAGGCACGTCTTTGCCCATGTCGAATACTTCGTAACCCGCAGCGCGCGTCATTATGACCGCGATGTTCTTTCCGATGTCGTGCACGTCACCTTCCGCAGTGTGCATGATCACATTGGCCTTGGTCTTCCTCTTTCCGCCCTCAAGCTGTTTCTCAGCCAAAGATATGCCCATTTCCATGGTTTTTGCCGCCATCATGATTTCAGGCAGGTAATACACGTGCTGAGCATACAATTTCGAAACTATCTCCATACCTGCTACGAGACCTTCGTTGATAACCGACAAGGGATCTTTCGATTTCAAAGCCTCCGTAACGGACGGAATTATTGTCTTCAGTCTCATGTACAGAACTTCTTCCGCGACCTTTCTAAAAACAGGGTCTTTCGGCAGCAAATTCTTGGCCATATCCTCGGGTGTCGCCTCTACTTCAAGTTCGACGTCATACCGTTTCAGGATTTTGCTGAAGTCTACTCCTTTACTACTTAGCATATTTTTTTCTCCTCCCGGGCCTTAGCCCGATAAAACTATCAATTTGTGTCTATTAATAGTAGGCAGAAGGATGGATGCTATGTCCATAAAATAGCAATTTTTTTGGGAAAAATTTCTGTGATCAGAATAAAATTATAGGTTCCCGGCTTTCATGATAATATTATAATAATTCACATAGCCAGTATCATAATTTTATAACATATTATATCACTCGGCACTGATATTTTACGATTCCTGAATTGAAACAATATAAAAAATTTAATTTTAAGATTTGCATTTAAATTTTATAATAATGTATTTAATTATTTTTATATTTGTATCCAATTAAATAATTATAAAAATGCGTAAAAAAATCAAATTTTCAACATTGAACAGCCAAAAAACTCACTATTTTGAACCTGTTCGACAGAATATATTATCAACGTTAAACACATTGATTGTCATACCGGAGAAATGTCTATGGAATACGGAATATCATTGGACTTGGGAACCAGCGGGTTTCGTGCACACGCGGTCGATTTGAAAAATAATAAAATCATATCGACCTCCATCACGGAATGCCATCCGTTGCCCGGGGCCAACATTATGGACCACCTGACCTTCAGCATAAAGGTCGGGCTTGACGTGGCCCACGGCGTCGCAATCGACACGATAAACAAATTAATAAAAACTTTAGGAATAGACCTGAAAGACGTTGTAAGAATGAGTTTGTGCGGAAATCCGATACAGTTGTCGATTGCACAGAACATTCCTGTCGACGATCTTGCTTTTGCGGGAGAAAACGCAAAAAGAGTCCGAGGAATACAGGAACAGAAGCGTGATGCGGGAGTTTTCGACCCTGTCGAATACGGCATCGAAGTTCCTGACGGAACCGAACTTTACGTGCCTCCCGCAATCAGACACGAGATAGGCGCGGATGCTTTGGCCATGATGTATAAAAGCGGCTTCCTCGAAGATGAGAAAACCTGCCTTGTCACCGATTACGGAACGAATGCGGAAATGGCCCTCAAGGTTGACGACCAGATTTATACCGGATCCGCCGCGGCGGGTCCCGCAATGGAAGGCCAATCAATCAAGTACGGAATGCTGGCCGCCCCCGGCGCCATAAGCGACTTTGAATTCGATGTTCAGTGGATCTGCAAGGTGCTGGATGAAAATCTGATGCCGCAGGACGGCGATAAAATCGATTTCGTATTGGGAGAAGTCAGCGAATACGGCCCTATGAGAGGCAAAGCCAAGGGAGTTACGGGAACCGGCGTTATTGCCGCTGTTGCCATAGCAAAGAAGACCGGTCTGCTCAGGAAAGGGAAGCTGAATACCAAAGACGGCAAGATGTACCTGCAGGATAAAGTGTACATTACCGTCGAAGATATTTCAGAGGCCATGAAAGCCGTCGGAGCCATGAGAGCGGGTCACTACACCCTTTTGGAACACGCCGGAATAAAATTCGACGATCTCAGAACGATGTACATGACCGGCGCTTCCGGTACCTACGTTGATGCAATTAAGGCCCGGGATATCGGTATGCTGCCTCCTACCTGCGATACGATATACCAATACGGAAACACGTCATTGGCTTTGGCCACGGATCTGTTGATGAATCCCGAATTGCTTGATGAGCTCCAAAACGTTGCCAACGATATACGCGCAAACCACGTAATGTTTGCCGGCGACCCCATTTTCGAAGAAATCTATGTTCAGGAACTTGCCCACTGCGAAGAAGGCATGAGTATGTTCACCTATAACGAGAATCTCGAGATGGCGGGCAGACAAACGATTCCGAGACCCAGGGGTGTGCCCAAGATCACAAGAATCTCCAAGCGTGACATTGCGGATCTGGGAGAAAAAGGATTGTACATCCTCAACGAACTCGGAACGGATTTGGTCGGAAAAATGGAAGGCTGCACCGGATGCAAAGCCTGTGAACGGGAATGCCCAGAGAAGGCATTGACCGTCTCCAAGGACAAGACCATTACGGTGAAGACCAAAAACTGTCTGGGAACCGCATGTTACAGATGTCAGTATGCCTGCCCTGAAAAGGTTATGGACTTTGACTCTCTGAGACTTGCCTGAACAGAAAAACAGATTAAACCTCTCCCTTTCCTTTCGGAAAGGGAGAAAGTTTTTGATTAAAGTTTGATTATTGCGGAAACTCAGTCCGTATCCAGAAGAACGTTTCCGTCGGCTCTCAGTTTAACATTCTCGTCTTCAAGTTGCTGAAGGATGTGTTTCCTCAACTTGATGAATTCCTCCGACGCACGGTCTCTGGGACGGGGTAAGTTGATATCAACGATTTCCTTGATGCTGGCGGGACGTTTGGTAAGAATCACCACTCTGTCCGACAGGAACACCGCTTCGTCCACGGAGTGGGTCACAAAGACTATGGTGGAGTTGGTTTTCTCGATTATTCTGAGAAGTTCCATCTGCATTATGTTCCTTGTCTGAGCGTCCAGCGAACCGAAGGGTTCGTCCATCAGCAAAACATCGGGTTTAGTTACCATCGCACGCGCCAGAGCGACACGCTGCTTCATACCCCCGGAAAGTTCATGGACTCTGTGATCTTCAAAACCTTCCAATCCGACGGCTCTGATATACCTCATTGCCCTTTCCCTGCGTTCATCTTTGGGAACATCGGCAATTTCAAGACCGAACTCCACATTTCTGCGGACGGAACGCCAGGGGAACAATGCGAATTCCTGGAACACCATGCCTCTGTCGGGGCCGGGCCCTTCGCATTTTTTATCGCCGATTATCACTTCGCCGGAAGTCGGTTCGAGAAGACCCGCAATCATTCTCAGCAAAGTGGTCTTGCCGCAGCCGGAAGGACCGACTATCGAAATAAGTTCGCCTTCTCTGATATCAAGAGAAAAATTTTCCAAAGCGACGGTTTCCTTATCGTCGGTTTTGAAAACTTTTCTGAGATCGTTGATTTTAATATCGCTGTTCATTCCATCCCCATCCTTTTAGTGACGGCTTTATGAATATAATCCGCCAGAGTTGTGGTCAGTATTCCCAGAATCGCGATTATGATTATACCGGCGTAAACGTTCGGCCAGTATCCCATCTGAGCCTGGATGCTTATGAAGTATCCCACACCTCCTCCGTAAGAAGCGTAAAGTTCGGAAGCGACAATACACATCCAGCCGATACCCATTCCCACCTTCATACCGTTCATAACATACGGTACTGCAGAGGGAAGCATCACTTTGGTGAATATCTGAAGTTTTGAAGCTCCCAACGTTTTTGCCGCATCCATCCAATTCGGATCGATTTTTCTCACACCGAAGATGGTGTTTAAGAGAACAGGGAAGAATATACCGACAAAAACCACCAGTATGGGTCCCCATGTGTATCCGACCGTAAAGATGAAAATCGGCGCCCATGCGATGGGTGCGATAGGCCTCAGTACTTCAAGGGTGGGCGAGGAGAACTGTTCCAATGTTTTGGAATATCCCAACAATAATCCGAAGGGTACGGCCACGACCATAGCCAATATAAGACCCGCAAAGAATCTTTCCAGACTTATCCCCATGTGACCCCACATACCGATTCCGGAAACGGCATCGCCGTTGGCAAACAGATATACCAATGCGTCCCATGCGGCCATCGGAGTCGGTACGGCGGGATTCTTCAGAAGAAGGGACAAGTTCCACCATATCAGAATGAATATTCCCAATGATACGCCGATTATTATGATGCTTCTGGTATACCGATGAATCTTGTTTTCATCATCATACATCAATTTGTCAATAACAGATTCCATGATTTCAGCTCCTCAGTGCGTTAAATGATGAGGATACGACCGGCGGAGAACCGACAAATCCGACATCGGCGTGTTTGGACAGTAATGCGTTCATTACATCGCCTCCTGCACCGTATGGCCCTTTCAGATCCACGTGTATGCCGTATTCTTCAAAAAATCCTTTGGCCTTTCCTATGTGAAGCGCCAATTGGTGTATATCAGCCGCAAGATATGCCACTTTGACTGTGGTTATTCCCCCGGTGTATCCCAATTCTTCGGAAGACTTGAGGTTACCATCACCGTCGAATACCTCTGCGAGATATTGGTCCTGAATCAAATGCTCGGCGAAATCCCCCGGAGTTTCAAATCCTGCTTTGGTTAAAACCTCAGGAACAATTATTCCCAGTTTTTCGTATACTTCCATTATTTCCACATATTGATCTGCCAAAGTAGTGGTGCCGTGATTGAGTTCATAGGTGAATTTTATGTTATACAATGCCTTTTTCGCCGTGAATTCAGGCATTTGATCCTTGCCCTCGATCTTTGGTGTGCCTATGTCAATTGTCATATCAACAAGTTCTTTAAAATCACTGCCGGAACCGGCATCCAGAGTCGCATTGATCCATTGGACGGATTTGGCATAACCTGCAAGAAATCTTTGGGTTGCATCTTCGTTCTTGCTTAGGAATGTATTATTGGCGGCAATCACGCAACACGGATGGTCCGGATTGTATTCGTCGGTGGTTGCAACTTTTTTGCAACGGTCGCCGTCCTTGTTGTAATCCAATGCAACCGAAAAGTGCGGTTCCCACGCAATTCCCCCGTCGACGTCCTTGTCGGAGTTAAACATATAATCCACCATCAGACCCGGGGCCACCTGTGTCCAATATACCGTGTTAGGAC
>DAHY01000034.1:12344-12481 GCA_002498605.1 Methanomassiliicoccaceae archaeon UBA404
CCCAATTTTCAGGATCGTGAATATCCAAATCTATACCCAAACTTTCTTTTATGAAGATACCTGAACCTTCATCGTTTACCCTTGCCAAAACAGAAACGGATTCCGTATCCCGGTCGGTTGTGGAAAGGTATAATCCG
>DAHY01000033.1:0-356 GCA_002498605.1 Methanomassiliicoccaceae archaeon UBA404
GTGTTTCTCCGTGTTCGATAAGTTGGATGTGGAATACAGCGTGGATGTGGCGATACTCTGAATCATGTTTCCGATTATGACGTATTCCGGAGTAACGTTGGGATTGCCCACGTAATCCGCCAGTATGAAGAAAAAGTACATACTGAACAGATTCGTCATCATTATGACAATCAGCCTTATGGCGGGATTGACAAGAGCAAATTTCGATATGAAATCGGTTTTCACCGAAGTTTTGATGACGGACAGGGCATTGCTCATATCAATACCTCGTGGCGGTTCCGTATTCCAGAACCTTTCGTTCTACGTATATCATCACAAAATAGGCAATAATGATCATCAGCAAAGACAGAGCAATG
>DAHY01000033.1:761-7110 GCA_002498605.1 Methanomassiliicoccaceae archaeon UBA404
GCGAAGAAATCAGGAGTCCTATGGAGGATAAGGACAGCATCGTCATCAGTACCGTAAGGAAGAACAGAAGCGGGTGGGCAAGGCCCAACCCCGTTCCGAACATGAGTTCGGCAATGACGAACACTATGAAAGCGTTCAGCAATCCTATGAGAGTGCTCCATAACGATCTTCCAGCAAGAACGTATATAATTCTGGTACCGGAGCCCAACATAGGTTCGAAAGTACCGTTTATCCTGTCGAAAGTGACGCTTGAACTGGAAGCAAACAAAGAACTTGCCCACATACCCAGAACTCCGCCTCCTAGAACCGCCTGCAGAACAATGGATTCTTCAACGGGCATACCGCCGGAACTGATGAAAATCATCACCATGGTCATCAAAAACGGTGAAATCAGACTTGGAATCAACCACTGAGGATCGGCAAAGAACTGTACTGCCTGCTGTTTGAATCCGGCCGTGACGGCTCGGAGATTCATTGGCATTCTCCGCCGGTCAATCTTATGTAAGCATCTTCAAGCGTGGGTTCGTCAAGACCTATGGTTCTGATTCCGTAAGGTCTGAATGCTTCTTCATGGGCATGTGGATCCGGCGTTCCCGAAATATAGGAGAATCTGGTATCGTAGCGTCCGCCCACCATACAAGTCATCATACCGGTTATTTCCGGATCCGATTCCAATGTTTTCAAAACGTCGGCAGGATCCCTGTCCGTAAGAATATGAACGACGGAAGTATCGGAAACCATGTCTTTTATCTCTCCCACGGTACCGTACCCCACAACTTTGCCGTGCGACAGTATAACCATTCGATCGCAGAGTTCTTCGGCTTCGTACATGTAGTGTGTTGTCAAAATAATTGTTTTTCCGGAGTCGGACAGTTTCTTTACCGTTTCGCGTATGCTTCTTGAAATCTCGGGATCCAGTCCTATGGTAGGCTCATCAAGATACAGCACCTCGGGATCGTTGACCAAAGCTCTGGCTATGTGGAGTCTCTGTTTCATTCCTCTTGAAAAATCTTCAACTCTGATATCGGAAACATGTGACAATCCCACCATTTCCAACAATTCTTCGCATCGTTTTTTCTGTTCTGCTTTGGGAATACCGTACAAATCCGAAAAAAATTCAAGATTCTGTTTTGCCGTAAGTCTGTAATACAATCCCCTTTCCCCGCCGCTGACAACATTGATTTTCTGTCTGAGCTCCATGATAGTGCGATTGTCGGTAACGTCATAGCCCAAAACATTGGCAATTCCGGAAGTGGGATACAATAAAGTCGAGAGCATTTTTATTGTAGTGGTTTTACCTGCTCCGTTAGGCCCGAGGAGTCCGAATATCTCCCCTTCGCGAACGTCAAAGGATATTCCGTCCACGGCTACCATGTTGGGACGGTGACGTACGGCGAACTCTCTCGTGAGGTCTTTGACCTCGATTACATTTCTCATAATAGGGGATAATGGGGCAGGGGTTATGAATTGTTATCCATGCCCGCTTTTGTTTGGTGCCATGGAGGGATGGGTAATCCATATCCTTATATCAAACGCCCCGCATACCTTCCTGATGTTCAATCCGGAGAGGGCCGCCCGCAAAGAATTGGCGGCATTGCCGAAAACCGTTCACGGCGGGCAGGGATGGAAGCTGGAAGAAGTTGAAGATTACAGTCACAACCTGAACCCCTTCGGACCTCCGGAAGACATATCGGAACTTTTGGCCGCGGCAGGATCCGAAGTGTGTCATTATCCGGACGATTCCTGCTCGGAATTAAAAGAAGCGATATCAAAAGTCTACGGAGTAAAAACAGACAATATCACTGTAGGCGCGGGGTCTTCGGACATAATTCGAAATTTTCCCAATACATTCATCGATTCGGGGGAAATCGCAGTAATCCCGCGTCCTTCTTTTGCGGAATATGCTCATCAATGCAGGATTGCCGGCGTTACGGTAAGAAAAATGGAATTGTCCGAAAATAATGATTTAAGGCTGAATCCGGAGGATATAACAAAACAAATCTCCGGAGCAAAAGCACTGTACATCTGCAACCCGAACAATCCCACGGGCCGGATCGAACCCCGTGAAAAAATTCTGTCGATTGTAAAGGAATGTCTGGAAAAGGATGTTATGGTCTTTCTGGACGAAACTCTTTTGGAACTGGTGCCCGGACAGGAAAATATATCCTGCGTAAAGTACGTGGACAAATATCCGAATTTGGTGGTTGCCGGTTCGCTGACGAAATCTTTTGCAATCCCGGGAATACGGATAGGTTTCGGTTTCGGATCCCCCGAAACAATAACCCAGATGGAAAAAGTCAGAATGACCTGGAACGTGGGATATGCGGAACAGAGCATAGCAAAAATTCTTATCGAAGAAAGAATGGATTACGTTTACCGTGCCGCGGAATTGATGGCCCGGGAATCGGTAACCATGAACAGGGAACTGTCCGAAGTAGGTTTCACCCAGGGAAAAGTTTCGGATTCGTTCTTTTATTTCAGACCCGTGAGTCATCTCGGAGTGAAAGCCTCCGACATCAACGAAAGAATGCAAAAACAAGGAATCATACTGAGGGACTGCGCATCTTTCGGCGAGCCTTACGATATGTATGTAAGGTACAGTGTTAAAGACAGTGAATGCAACAACCGATTCATAAACGCGGCGGAATCCGTCGTGAAATCTCTGAGGTAAAATGATACCGATTTGGGCACAAGCATTGCTGATAGTGATCCTGGCTCTGTTGATAGACCGGTTCATCGGGGAGTTTCCCAATAAATATCATCCCCTGAGGTGGATGGGAAACATATTGGGGGGAATCGATAAACGTCTCAATAAACGCAAAGGAACTTATGCCTTGGTTCTGGGTCTTCTGTCATATCTTTTTGTTCTGTTGCTGTTCGGAGGACTGGCAATCACCGTAACGGCAATATCCAGATCTTACATTCCGAATCCTTACGGTACGATTGTATGGATTGTATTGTCCGCATTCATACTGAAATCCACTTTTGCGATATTCTCTTTCGATAAGCACTGCGAACCGATATGCGCGGATCTTGAAAAAGGAAATACGGTCGACGCGGCCAAAAAAGTAAGCATGATTGTAAGCAGAGAAACCGAAGGCATGAACTCGGAGCAGATATCTTCATCCTGCTGTGAGACGATATCCGAAAATTTTGCCGACAGTGTCTGTTCGCCGACGTTTTACATGGGGTTGCTGGGAATACCCGGAGCCTTTATGTTCCGATGCACGAATCTCATGGATGCAATGTGGGGTTACAGAAATGAAAAATACGATTCGCTGGGAAAGTTCCCTGCAAGATTCGATGACGTTCTGGGATTCCTGACATCAAGAATATCGGCAGTGTTCATAGTAATAGGATCCGCAATATTGGGCATGAATTGGAAACAGGCTTCAAAAATCGCCAAAAGAGACAACGGCGTAACTCCCAGTCCCAACAGCGGTTGGCCGATGGCGGCCGCGGCAGGCGCTTTGGACATACGCATGGAAAAGAAAAATTCTTATGTTATAAACGGTGAAGCGAACATCCCGAATTACAAAGATGTAAGAAACTGTCTGAGACTTATTGAAATCTCTTCAATATTGTTTATGCTCCTCGTAATCTTGCCGCTGTTTGTATTTGCGGGAGTCAACGTACAGATATTTTTTGAAAACCTGATTGTGAACGGTATTGAACTGATAAGGGGTCTTTTAGTATGAATGTACCAAAATGTGAAATTCTGACTTATGAAAAATGTGATGTTGCGGTTATGAAATTTCCTGAAAAAATGGAGGTTCTGAGTTCCGCCGTTTATAACGGCGGAGATAAACTTACGGATTGCGTATTTATCCTGCAGGTTCCTAAAAATTTCTATGACGACAATCCCTACAATCTTGCGTTGAACGTATGCAGAAAATTGGACCTGCCTGAAGATTCGGTGGGGTTCATGACCGCCGCTGAAGTAAAATATGTTTTCAGTTACAAATCGGAAAATTTTGAAGGCGTGGAAACATTTGCAGCCGTTACCGCGGGATTAAGCAATCAGGTAATCGCAGGTGACGTGTTGGAAAACTGGGATACCAGATTCAAACTCTCAAGCAGAAGAAGCAAGGCTCTGATTGCCGGCACGATAAACATAATCGGCGTATCGTCCGTGCCGTTGACGCAGACCGGAAAAGTAAACATTCTGATCGGAATGACCGAAGCAAAGACGGCGGCCATGGCATCTTTCGGTTACGAAGAAACCGGAACGACTTCCGATGCCATAGCCATAATTTCTCCGATCGGAGAAGAAAGAACGGTGTATTCCGGAACCGGAACTCGGTTGGGAATATCGATGACAAGGGCGGTGAAGCACTGTGTCAGGGATTCCCTTATAAAACGGGGGGATCACGTTCACGGAAATTATCTGGATGTTCTAATCGAAGCGGGAATATCCGAAGAAGAACTCGTAAAATCGATATCCGAATATTCCGGGGCTGACGGGAACGGAATCCGTGTAATCACGGAAACGGTGAACGAATTATCGGAAAACAAAGATCTTGCTTTGCTCGTTCAAACGGCGGTTTCTTATGACGCGGCATGGAAGAAAATCATCAAAGAAAACGATTTGGATGCTAAATCCATGCTGCCCGGTATGTTACAGGACATAGCCAGTTATTTTAAAACCACGGCATTTGAGTCGATTGCCGGGCAAGCAGATATAAATGTCTATGCTACGATATACATCCAGGACTTGCCAAAAACGCAGGCGGGAGATATTCTTAAAGGTACCCTTGAAGGTATCGTTACAGGCATCCCCGTTTCAAAAAAACTGATTTCATCGAAGGAAAGGGGTGTTAAATGACAAAAGAAAGGAATGACGGCATTCCGGATCCTGAAGAAGCGTATCCCATCGGTGAAGATGGGGTACAGGCAGACGAGGATACGGAATCCCCAGTCAATGAAAATGTGGAATCGCAAATAGACAAACCTGAACATTCTCTGTTCGAATCGGGAGGCCGAACCACCGGAGGTATTGAGCCTTCGGATTACTCGTTCGAATCAAATTCTGTGACAAAGATACCTGTGGAAGAATATGAGGATGTAACTGAGAATACTGAAGAGACGCCAATTTTTGAAACGGAGGAAGTGTATGAGAAAACCGAATCTTATGCTGAAAATACTACATATTTCGAACCGTTGGGCGATCAGGATAAGTCTGCACTCAAGGGAATGTTATCCTTTTTCACCATCTGGAGAAGGGACGTAGGTTCTCAGGACATAGAAGCGATGGAAGATCGTTTCCACCTGGTTCCTGTAATAGGGGCACTATTCGCTACTGTAATTGCCGTAGAAATGATTATAATGTATGTCCTAGGACGGTATACGTTTTTCGACATCAGTTTAATAATTCCCATTTTTGTATTGGCAACGGTCCTAATTGGCAGCAAATTTCTTCATTTTGACGGACTTGTGGATTTTGGTGATGGAATAGTCGCATCGGGGGATCAAGAAAAACATGTACGTGCTATGAAAGATTCCAAGATAGGTGCCGGAGGATTCGGACTGGCTTTGATAGTCACTTTGGGTACTTTCGCAATATATGCTCATTCGATTTTTTGGATTGTACCTATGCTTTTCGTAATACCAATAACGGAAATTTTGGTAAAAAATGCAATGGTCTCCGCCGCGGTTTACGGAACTGCTGGAGACGGAATGGCGTCTTCACAGGTAAGAAAGGCAGACAATACAACATTGGTCAAATCGCTGATGACTACATTCATATTGTCAATCGTCGGACTTGTGCTTTCGCTGGCAATATACTGGATTATCAACAAGACCATTATTGGTGTTCTGGATGTTTCATTTGCTTACACCGTGGCAATGCTGTTCATTGTTCTTGTGGTGGGAATGGCAATGTCTGTTTTGGTTGGAAAATTCATGGCCAACACAGCCAACAAGACATTCGGATATACATCGGGAGACACATTGGGAGCGACTAATGAGATTGCACGTCCAATAGTATCATTTACCATGATATTGACATATTGTGTACTTTCGGCGTTGATTTTGTTATGAAGGTCGAGGCACTGATCAACGCAGGCGGAAAAGGCACACGGATGCTGAACAACGGCATAGAAAAACCTATGCTGACGGTGGGCGGCAAACCCACCGTTATGCATGTAATATCGGCGTTGGAAGCATCCGAAAACGTTTCGTCGGTGTTGATATCCGTCAGCTCCAATACTCTGCAGACGGAAACGTATCTCAACGAGTTGGGTTACGAAACAATAAGAACCGGCGGCGAAAGCTATGTCGACGATCTCCACCTGGCTCTGGAACATATGAGCTCGGAGTTCGTACTTACTTCGCCGTCCGATCTTCCTTT
>DAHY01000026.1:0-21847 GCA_002498605.1 Methanomassiliicoccaceae archaeon UBA404
TGGGTCTCGGTGCCGTGACCACGGTTGTCCTGGCACTGAAGCTGTGGGAGTCAAGGAAAAATCTGAAGGACTGCCCCATGTATTCGGAGTCGCTGAAATAAAGAGAACAATCAAAGAAAAAGTTTGATCGGCAATCCGATTAACTCGGAGGGCGACCGGTCCACAGTAAATGTTCGTTGTACTCTTTGATGATTTTGTTTACGTCGTACATCGCCCATACCCAAAATACTATCACAATCGCAAATCCGACAATTACAAGCGTCGGTTCAATAAAAGTAAGAAACCCCGCAAAAAGCAGCAGTACGAAATAGACGATCATTATCAGCAATCCTTTGCCTATCTGCTCCGCATACAGATGACCCATTCCTGCATAAATAAAGGACAGTATTATTCCTATTCCCGCATTCTTTTGAGATAAGATATACGTCATTCTGTCGTTGTGATAATTCTGTGAGTAGGGTCTGTCATTGACTGCGTTGTGACGGTTCATGCTGTTTCCGCAAGACATGCAGAATGCCGCATTGTCCGGATTTTTCTGACCGCATCTGGGACAAAACAAACAATCACCTTGTGACACGTATCAATTTGATACTTTAATAAACTAGAGTTTTGAATTTGTTCGGACGGGATAAAATATCAGGGAATCATGAATTTTTATTTTTTGAACTCGGGCGAATATCATTCCAAAAGAATGGACAGTCTCCTCTTGGATTCCACGGCCGATGCCAATGATTTGGACTCAATCACATATTTTCCCTTATACCCTGAAAGAGCTTTCATGGTTTTCGGAAAATCCACTGTGCCGTCCCCAACAGTCAGATGTTCGTCGGACTCACCGGAATTGTCATGAACATGAACATTCACGATTCTGTCCTTGAAAGTGGATATCATTTCTTCGACCTGTCCCATTGTGTTGGCGTGACCCACATCAAAACAGATACCCAGATTGGTACCGTCAACCAGTTGATTCAGTTCTTCGGCGGTTTTACCCAACATCGGCGGGAAATTAGGCATATTCTCGATTGCAAAGGTTACTCCGTATTCCGATGCGGTTCTGTCCAATATCCTCAGGGACTGTTTTGCATTTTTTATTGATGTGTCTTTCATTCCGGGTATGCTCATCGATTCGAGTCCGGGATGAACGGTTATTGTCCTTATGTCCAATTCCGAAGCCGCTTCGGCATTGGCAATCATTTCAAGAACCGAGGATTCCCTCATTCTGTTTGTCAAGGCGGCAATATTAATGTCGCTTATGGGCGTGTGCAGCGAATAAGTCAGATTATAACAGTTTCCCGCGTTTCTCAGCCTCTCCCATATATGTCCGATGCTGTGTTCGGCTTCGGAAAATATCTCCCAATGCTGAAACTCCTGAGAAACCTCTTCCAATACTTCTTCCAACGGGCGGGCGCTGAATCCTGTGCATGAAACTCCAATCATGATGTAACCTCCTGACCGTCAATGGTGCGGGGAAGCATCTTATCGATAAAATCTTCCAGATTTTCTCCTTCCAAATATACTTTGATTGCACCGAGAACCGTATTTTCCGGACAGAATGAAACTTTACCCACGGACGCCGCCTGTTTGTTTAACGTGAACGAAGTCTTATCGTCGCACATTCCTCCGAACACCACAGATCTTGCGGCATCGAGAATTTTCTGCCTCCGTATCAATAAAGAAAACGTTTCTATGTCCTCGGCAACACCTTCGAATCCTTCGTCGGTGCGGGACACGGACGCTTCCGGAAATATCCTCATTACCGCTTCAAGTACCAGTTCATCGGATTCGCTGGGATATACGGGACAGGATATTCTCACATTGACCATAACCGTGGAATCGGTTATGTGTATATAACCCTCATTGATTCGTTAATATTATGTATGTGGAATGAGACATGGGAACACATGAGAACCGATGTACTTGATATAGCGGCAAGATTAGGTGTGTTGCTCAGTCCTGACGCTCTTGAGTACATTCTTTCAAATTCGGATCCGGTTTCTTTTACAAACACTGCTCTCTCGGCACTGTCTTCCGATAAAATGTTCATCAAAAGAGCGGATCTGGAGAACTGCCTTCTCGGAGATGCGCCTATTTTCAAATCCGCCGTAACGGATGCCCCGAAGAACAAACGCCATACCGACATAGAAGTCGTAGCGGGTACCGACATAACCGGCAACTCCACCTGCGAAGGGGAAATAACGGATTTCACCAACTATTTCAAAAGCCGTTACGATATACTCAGCAGAATAATAGCCAGACGCAGTGATTTCGGCGTCGGAATTCCCATAGAGAGGGCTATGAGACTCGATCGTGACGTAAGAGTCATAGGAATGATTTACGAAGTCAACGTAACCAAAAACGGACACATCATTCTGACCATCGAAGACTCCGACAGCAACTGTAAAGTTTTCATTTCAAAAGATTCCCCTCTGTCCGGGGAATCCTTCGTAACCGACGAAGTAGTAGGAATCGTCGGCAAACCCAACAGCAGAAAGGACTTGCTGATTGCCGAAGAAGTATTCCGCCCCGACGTCCCTCGGACCAACAGATGGGAGCCTTCGGATTCCGTAGCATCGGTTGCTTTCCTTTCGGATATTCACATAGGAAGCCTGACTTTCCTTGAAGACCGCTGGCAGAAAATGATAGAGTGGCTGAAACAGAACGCATACAACGCCGATTTGGATTATCTTGTGTTGCCCGGTGATGTTGTGGACGGCATAGGTATATTCCCGGGACAGGAAAAGGAATTGATTATCAGCGATATTTACAAACAATACGAATCCTTGGCCGAACACCTGAAAGGCATTCCGGATCATATCAAAATCATAATGCAGCCCGGTAATCACGATGCCGTGCGTCTTGCCGAACCCCAGCCCGCTTTGGGAAATATATTCACCAAGAACTTTGATTCCAACATAGTCCTGGCAGGAAATCCTGTTTCGGTGAAGATTGAAGGACGTTCTATTCTGACGTACCACGGAAAAGGAATCGATGACTGGGTCTCCAATGTTCAGAAACTCAGTTATGACAATCCGATCGGAATCATGGAAGAAATGCTCAAACGCCGTCACATGGCCCCCATATACGGTCAAAGGAACGCGCTGGCTCCGGAAAGGAAAGACTATATGGCTATGGAAGAAGTTCCCGACATATTCGTCACCGGACACATACACGGTGCCGGAACCTCAGAATACAACGGAGTCAAGACTATCAACGCTTCAGCCTGGCAGAATCAAACAGAATATCAGAAGATGCATAACTTCAATCCCGACCCGGCAATAATGCCTATTGTGCACCTCGGTACGGGAGATATAATGATGAAAAGCTTTATGGAATGATTCGGATGGACCTGCTTGCAATATTCTGGCTTGTCCTGGGAGGTTTGCTTGAACCTTTCTGGGTCATTACTCTTAAAAAATCAAATTCGTTCAAACGTCCCGGTTGGGCCTTGGCCACAGTATTTTTCATGTTGCTCAGTCCTTTTTTCCTGGGACTGTCCATGTCAAGCATTCCTTTGGGAACGGCATATGCCGTTTGGACGGGCATCGGAGCAATAGGCACCCTGATTGCGGGGTATTTGATCTACCATGAATCCGTGGAAAGGATACAGATTCTGTTTGTATTCGTAATCATAGCGGGAGTCATAGGATTACAGATGTTCGGCGGAGGGATGTGATTGAAAGATATTACCAAAGCCTGGGTTTACATTATCGTGGGCGGCATGTTTGAAACAGCGTGGGCAACCACGATGTTCATGTCCGAGGCGTTCACCAAATTTATTTGGATAATTCCGACGGTTGCTTTCCTGTTTGTCAGTGTCTGGTTCTTGGATCTGGGTATGAAAGCGAATATACCGACGGGTGTGGCATATTCGGTTTGGGTAGGGATAGGTGCGTTGGGAGCGGTTCTTGTGGGAATCGTCGCATTCAACGAACCGGTGACAATGTTAAGAATGTTCTTTGTTCTCGTTATTATACTGGGTATAATCGGATTGGAACTGTTCAGCAAACACGAAACAAAACCGTCCGAAGAGAAAGAATAAATAAAAAAGTTGGTTTGTTTAAGTGGTTTAGAACAGATAAACCTGCATCAGATAGTAGAGCATGACCGCTATACCGAGAATGAGCATCGAGTACGCCGATATCCAGACGATTTTAAACAGACGTCCCATTCTTTTGGGGTCTTCCTTAATTTCGTCCCAGCGATCCTCAAGCGACATCTCAATCGGCGGCCTCACTCTTCTTCTTCTGATGTTTGAGGCGGGTAACGTTCTCTCTTTCCATTTCTTCAAGACTGAATCTTACGAATCTCTCGGCTTCTTTGAGGCCGGGAATAATCTTGAATTCCAGAGCGTTGACCCTTCTCTTGGTTTTCTCAATCTCGTCAAGAAGCTTTTTCATGGTGGTCTCCACTTCCGCCGCCCTTATGATGGATTCCAGAAGCTTTTCGAAAGCCACTGACGCCTCTTCAATGTAAGCGGATGTGGAAATCACACCGTAACCCTTCTGGGTTATGGTGGTGTGAATGGAACCCGAGGCTTCGACCTTGGGGACCTTCATTCCCATGATGTTTGTGCTTCCTACCTTGACATCGTGATCTGCCTTGAGCGCGTATGCCGCGCTTTTCACGCTAATGTCACCCTCGACCGCCCTCGCTATGGCAACCTTGTTGATTGCCGATTCATAATCCGACGACACCCCGGCGCGCATTTCGCGTGCCTTTTCCAGAGTGTTGAAGAACTCGATGATAAGACCGTCCCTTTTCATTTTAAGGACATTGTGACCTCCCTGGGTCATCTTGATCTTTCTCTTGAGTTCCAAGAGTGCGGAACGGTTTGGGGTAATTTCGTGGGTTGACATCTGATCACTTCTTGGGCAGATACTTATCGATGTACTTACGGTCAATCCTTGTGAGCTGGTCCATGTCCAGTTCGGTCAGAATGTCCCAGGCAATGTTGAGGGTTTCCACTATGGAACGGTCCTCGTCATGTCCCTGACGGACAATACGGTCTTCGAAGAGATCCGCAAAGTCCAGGAACTTTCTGTCCTTGTCGGACAGCGAATCCTTACCCACAATGGCCACAAGTCCTCTCAGATCCTTTCCTTCCGCGTATGCGGCGTAAAGCTGATCCGAAACAGCCTTGTGATCCTCTCTGGTCTTGCCTTTGCCGATACCGGCGTTCATCAGACGGCTCAGCGAAGAGGAAACGTTGACCGGGGGGTAAATACCGTTGCGGTGCAGTTCCCTCGAAAGAACAATCTGTCCTTCGGTAATGTATCCCGAAAGGTCCGGAATCGGGTGAGTTATATCGTCACCGGGCATTGAGAGAATCGGAATCTGAGTGATGGATCCTTTCGTGTCCTTGATTCTTCCGGCACGTTCGTAAAGCATAGCCAGATTGGTATACATGTAACCGGGGTAACCGCGTCTACCGGGAACTTCTTCTCTTGCCGCGGAAACCTGACGGAGAGCCTCGCAGTAGTTGGTCATATCGGTCATGATGACCAGGACCTGCATACCGAGCTCGAAGGCCAAATATTCGGCGGTCGTAAGACCCAGACGGGGTGTAACGATACGTTCGACGGCGGGGTCGTCTGCCAGGTTCAGGAAAACGACGGCTCTTTCAAGTGCTCCGGTTCTTTCGAACTCGTGCATGAAAGTCTGTCTTTCTTCGTTTGTGATACCCATGGCGATGAACACCACGGCGAACTCTTCGTCTTCTCCGGTGACCTTCGCCTGTCTTGCAATCTGCAGAGCGATGTCGTTGTGGGGCAGACCCGCGGCGGAGAATATGGGGAGCTTCTGTCCCCTGACCAATGTGTTCATTCCGTCTATGGTGGATATTCCGGTTTCAATGAAGTCCGAGGGGTTATCCCTTGCCCAGGGGTTGATGGCCGCTCCTTCGATATCGAGTTCCTTTTCGGGAACGATGGCCGCGCCTCCGTCAATGGGTTCGCCTGCTCCGGAGAAAACTCTTCCGAGCATGTCCTTTGAAACGGGCATCTTCATTGATTCTCCGAGGAAACGGACAGAAGCCGAAAGATCGACTCCGGTGGTTCCTTCGAACAACTGAACGACGACGATGTCGTCGGACGAATCGAGAACCTGACCTCTTCTCTGGCTTCCGTCGGAAAGTCTGACGGACACCATCTCTTCGTAACCCACGGGTTCCGTGTTTTTAACGAAAATCAGAGGTCCGGCTATCTGGGAGATTGTTTTGTATTCTTTGGTTACTTTTGCCATATTATTACACCCCCAGTTCCTTGAACTGTTGTTCCATGTCCTTGGCTACGGCGACCAACTCGTCATCGATGTTGGCTTCGTACTTGGCCTGGTTGAATCTGGTCCTTACGGGCAGATATGCGATTCTGTCAACGGCCACGCCGTTGGCGATTGCCTTGTCGGCCAAATCGGAATATTTCCTGATCAGGCTGAGCATAACGTACTGTCTCTCCAGAGGACAGAAGCAGTCGATGTCGTGATATGCGTTCTGCTGAAGGAAGATTTCACGGATCATTCTGGCAACTTCGAGAGTCATCTTCTGCTCCTCGGGCAGTGAGTCGGAACCGACCATCTGAACGATTTCCTGAAGTTCGGACTCTCTCTGGAGTATTTTCATGGCCCAGACCCTGTTATCGACAAAATCATCGTGAACGTTGGCGGTGAACCATTTGCCCAGTTCGTTTCCGTACATAGTGTACGAAGTAAGCCAGTTGATTGTGGGGAAGTGTCTCCTCTCCCTCAGGCTGGTGTCCAGTGCCCAGAACACACGGACGATACGCAGAGTGTTCTGCGTAACGGGTTCGGACAGGTCACCTCCGGCGGGCGAAACCGCACCGATAACCGTAACGGATCCTTCGGAACCGTCAAAGGTTCTGGCACGGCAGGCACGCTCGTAGAATTCGGAAAGACGTCCGGCAAGATATGCGGGATATCCTTCTTCTCCGGGCATTTCTTCGAGCCTGGATGAAATTTCTCTCATGGCCTCTGCCCACCTGGAGGTGGAGTCTGCCATAAGTGCAACATCGTAACCCATGTCTCTGAAGTATTCGGCGATTGTCATTCCCGTGTAGATGGATGCTTCTCTCGCCGCAACAGGCATGTTCGAAGTGTTTGCGATAAGGACGGTTCTCTTCATAAGAGATTCTCCGGTCCTCGGATCTGAAAGTTCGGGGAATTCGGTCAGAACTTCTGTCATTTCGTTACCGCGCTCGCCGCATCCGATGTAGACGACTATGTCCGCATTGGAGAATTTTGCGAGAGACTGCTGGGTAACGGTCTTTCCGGTACCGAAGGCTCCGGGGATGGCTGCCGCACCGCCTTTAGCGATGGGGAACATTGTGTCCAGAACTCTCAGACCTGTGATAAGAGGTACGTCCGGGAACAGCTTTTCGGCTACCGGACGGGCATTACGGACAGGCCATTTCTGTATCATGGTAATGTCAACACCGTTAATGACGGCGATTACATCGTCAACCTTGTATGTTCCGTTGTCTGCGATTTTTTCTATTTTTCCTTTCGCGATTGAGGGAGGGACCATTATTTTGTGTTCCATAGGTCCTTCCTGAACCGTACCCAATACCTGGCCGGCGAATATTTCGTCTCCTACCTTTGCCACGGGCACAAATTCCCAATCAGCTTCTCTGTCCAGTCCGGGTGCGGTGGCACCGCGGAAGATGAAGTCTCCCATCATGTCCCTGAGAACCGGCAAAGGTCTCTGAATTCCGTCGTAGACGGAGGTCAGGAGTCCGGGTCCCAGTTCAACGACAAGAGGCTCCCCGGTGTTTGTCACCGGCTCTCCGGGCTTTATACCGGAGGTCTCTTCGTAGACCTGGATAATTGTCTTGTCGCCCACGATCTTGATGACCTCTCCCATCAGCTGCTCGTTACCAACATGCACGACGTCGTACATCCTGGGCGAGATCCCGATGGCGGTCACGACCGGTCCGGCAACCCTGTAAATTACACCTTGTTCAGCGGTCATTCTTCATCCTCTGTTTTGTATAAATCAACGCCAATTACTCTTTTTACTCTCTCACGGAGGTCGCTTTCGTCGCCTCCGACCGGCACTATGACCGGTTGAATCGAATCCAATACCTTATGCCTGACGTTACGGGACAGGTATGAAAGGTTCTCGGCGTCGACCGCCAAAATACCTATGTCAGAATCGCTCATTGCTTCCAATATCTTGTCTTCGTAGTCGGATTCATCCGCGACAAAGACTTTTCTCAGTCCCGCCAAACGGAACCCAAGTACGAACTCCTCGTTTCCGATAACTGCTATTTCCATCAGATCACCAGTAGTTCTTTGATTGTTTCGGGGGGTATCCCGCTCTGAAGTCCTCTCGCAACCGCAAGTATGTTGAATACTTCGTTTTCCTTGTTAATCATGTAGTCCACAACGGGACCCACAGACAGGGGGTTCATGTGCGAGAATACTTTTGCAAGCCCCATTTCATATTTCTTCAGCGCGCTTTCGATGGCTCGGACGGAGACATCCGGAGATTCCAGAATATCCTTGATATCTTCATAGAAATTCAACTGAGTGATTTCTCCGGCCACGGCAGTCATGGATTCGATGTTGGCCAGGTGAAGCAGTTTTCTCCTGTCCAGCTGTTTTCCGTTGGGAATTATGAATTGCATGACTTCTTCTCCGTAGACTCCTTCGGCTTTAAGCTTCATAATCGTGGAGAAATTCACAACGTCGATATCCTGTCTTATATAATCCAGCAACGCTGTTGTCGGTCTCGAGTTCGGGACTATGGATTCCAGAAGCCTCGAATACCTAAACTTGTCAAGGAAATCCTCGACTTTGGACAGACTTCCTATCTCACTGTACGAGGTCTTGATATCCTCAGGTATAGAAATTAAATCCATTCTGCCGTATTCGGTCAGTACTTCTTCAATCGTCGGCAGTGCCAGAAGTTTTTCCAGCTGCGCCTCTTTCAGACTTCCCGCGGGAATCAGATCTTCGCGTATGCTTTTATCGTCCAAACCGAACGATTTTCCGCGAAGTATGACTTTTACGTTCCACACGTTCCATTTGTCCAGATACGCGGAAATCATCGTATGCAGTTCGCCGTCCGATGCATCCAGTATGCTTTTGAACACTCTGGACATATTCAGATAGGCGGCATATTCCACAAGGTCGATGCCCTCCATTCTGTTCGCAAGTTCGGACATCTCTTTCTGATATCCGCTCTCGCTCATGTATCTGGAGATTTCGGGCAGGGACATCATAAGCATTTTGTCGAAATCTTCTTCTTTGATCAGAAGGGACTTCTTCGCTTTGACCCTGGTCACCGTGTAGGCGTAATTCCCGCGTCTCCCACTCTTCCCAAACATTTTGTTCACCCGAACAATATATCCGAAAGAGCCTTCAGATTGCTGTCCCAGATGCCCGTCAGCAGTGTTCTGTACTGCAGATCGACCTCTGTGCTTCCGTCTTTGCTCCTGAGAATAAGACCCGCAACTATCCTGTTATCCTTCTCGACAGCCTCAACGCCGAGTTCTTCGGCGGAGAAATCGTCTTTGTCGGAAATAACCGCGATTGCGTCAGGTATCAGTTGTCCTGCTTCCTCTATGAGCGACTTATAGCGCGCAAGTTTATCTTTCTTGGAGGAAGACTCAAGCTCCGCAAGCACGTCGTTGAACGTACGGGCGAGAATCTCCTTCTTTTTGGCCAAGATCAGATTCTTGCTCTCCAACTCAGCACTGGAGATGACCTGTCGGTCGAGGCGCCCGATTTCGCTCTCGAGCTTCTTATCCTCTCTTTCCTTCATGTCGGATATGGCGGCCTCCGCATCGGCGAAAATCCTGTCGATCTCCGCCTTAGCCCCGTCCTGTATGGACCTGACTTTTGCGTCAGCGTCGGCCTGTATATCCTTCGTGACGTTTTCCAATGCCATGAGATGAGCCTCTGGCTTCACACCATTATGGCAATGACCGCAATGACCAGACCGAAAATGACAATTGTTTCGGGAAGAACCATGTAGATCATTCCCATACCGAAAAGACTTGTGTCTTCGGTGATCGCTCCGATCGCCGCGGCACCGATGTCTTTCTCAGCCAAACCGGAACCGAGTCCGGTAAGTCCAACTGCTATTCCTGCTCCGATTGCTATCAATCCTTCTCCAGTACTAATTTCTACCATTTTTATACCTCTGTTTCAGGGTTATTTTTAACTGCGTTTTGTGAAAATGTTTTCTCGCGTACGACCTTAAGGGGAGCGTACTCCTTTCCGCCTCCTTCAAAGAACTTGGACATAAGTTCGACGAACTGCAACCTAAGGGAGTGCAGTCCCGCCGAAAGAATGGCCAGGAAAAATATCAGGAGATGGCAGACCAGGAAGACTATGAATCCCACGATACCGCCGATGATTCCTCCTCCGAGTCCCATAAAGATCATTGAGAATGATATGTAGTTGAACGCCATCGCCATACCGGCTTTCGACATTCCTATGGCTGCGAGACGTGTGTATGAAAGTATGTTGCCCACCATACCGGGGAGTTCCATAACACTCATGATTCCGTCGCTTCTGATTGTAAGAACAAGTCCTATAACCAGGAAAACCACACCTACGATCAACGGGGTCATATATTCCTCTGTCAGCGTAGTTCCGATGTCTCCGCCGGCAAACAACGAGAATGCCAGTGCATAACAGAATGCAACCATTCCTACAAAGGCGAACAGCCATCCGCCCTTTTCAAGGAATGCGCTCTTGAATCCATTTGCGATGTATTCATTGAAGAACTTGCAGCAGAATGCTATGAACAGGTGCACCACACCGATGTACACGGAAAGCTTCAGAAGCATTGGAACTTCAACAAGCTTACCGATACCCACATGCGTTTCGCCATCGTGAACCGCGGTGTACAATATCGATGAGAATGCTCCGAGGGCGCCTTCTTCCATTCCGAAAAGATGTTCCCACGTTATGCTCGTTTCAGAGTAATGTCCCGTGAAATGCATACCCAGACATTCGCCGTAGAACAACAGTCCGAACAGGAATGCCCAGATTCCGCCGAAGAACAATACGCGGCCGATAGCCCGCCATTCTTTGCTCCTGGCATTGAGTCCGTACGCTCCGAGTATAATGAAGGGTATGGCGTATCCGACATCACCCACCATAAATCCGAAGAACAACGGCAAAAATATTCCCAAAAGAATAGAGGGATCTATTTCCCTGTATTTGGGAACGTTAACGAGTTTCAAAGCATATTCGAATTCTTTGGAGTAAGGCCCGTTGTCCAATTTGGTCGGGGGCTCGCGGAATCTGCTTTCAACTTCTTCAGAATCGGCGATTCTGCGACCGCGGGTTTCCAAAAATTCGACATACATTTTACCGTCGGATTTTTCCGTCAGTTTTTCGCGAACTTCGTCAACGTTTTTGGTGGGAACCCACGCATCGACGACGAAGGAATATTCGCTGTTGGCGATTCTCAAAGGAATTTCGCCTTTTTCCACTGTTATGGATAAATCTTCTTCCGCGGCCAAAAGGAAAGAAGTGTATTTTTCCTTCAAACCCTCTATTTCGGCTTCGGATTTTTCCAACAGTGCTTCCGTTTCGGCCAGTTTGGCTTCTGCTTCGGCAAGAGCCTCGGAAGGTTTGCCTACTGCATCGGAAGACACGGGTATTTCTTTGAAATTCAGTCCGGACAAAGCATAGGAAACAGAATCCCTGTCTTCGTTCTTCACAAATATTGCGACAACGGAATCTGATTTTTTAATTTTGGCCAAAAATATCTCGGCATCTATGCCTTTCAGCGCTTCGGTGGGATCCGTTCCGACGGTTCCGACCAAAGAAGTTATTGTTTCATAACCGGAATAAAGCTCCAAATCAACAGGGAGCAACTGTAAAAGTTCAAGTTCGTTTTTAAGAGAGTTTAATTCATCGATCTTCTGTTTGAGGTCATTCCGTTTATCAATAGCCGTCACAACTGTTTTTTCTGTGGATTCCACATCGCCGGAATCCAATCGGGCTTTGATATCGTCAACGGTCATATCTTTGACTTCTGTCTTAAGACTGATGCCCAATTCCTTAATCAGGGATCTTACTTTCAGAAGTCTTTCGGATGCCTTTGATGAATATTCACGGGGAGAACCGATAGAATAACCTTCGTCTGCATTAACAGTATGATCGACGAGATGTACCGCTTCTGTGTCATACAAGACTTCGGTAGCCTTGTCGATATTGGCTTTGGTGCCTGCGATAACTATCCTGCTCATCGATTCAGGAAGAAACATCTATTAGCCTCTCAAATTCTTTATTCAGGAATTCTCTGATTTCTTTCTTCTTTTCCGAAGACCGTTTATCGATTTTTTCTGCTTCGGCGCGACCTTTGTCAAGCAATTCATCGCGTCTGGCAGCCAGCTCTTTATTTTTGGCTGTGATGGCGGCGTCAACAGAAGCTCGTTTTTTGGCCTCCTCCTCCTGAATTTTTTTCACAGCTTCCCGTCGAGCTTCGGAAACATCCTCTTTGCTCTTGATCCGCGCGGCCTCGATATCATCGTTAGCGGCCTTTTCCGCGGTTTTAATTTGTGTAAGTATCTCAGTTCGGCTCAAAGTAAACTCCCCGACCTTTTTTTGTGTTATATTCAAGAATATACTTAATGGTAATTGTTATTCTTTATATATATTTCAGTTAAAGTCATTCACCGTACTTGCGAACAATAATTTCTGTTTCGGCAAGAAGTTCTTTGGATAAATCGTCCGGATATCCGTCGTAATACACTATTTCTTTTATACCCGCGTTAATCAATAATTTAGCACACATGGAACAGGGAAAGGTTGTTGTGTATATCGTGGAATCTTTGACACTGACACCGAAATATGCCGCCTGAATAACAGCATTCTGTTCGGCATGAACGCCTCTGCAAAGTTCATGACGGGTACCTGAAGGAACATTGAGTTCGACTCTTATGCATCCGAGTTCCTCGCAGTGTTTGGATCCTTTCGGAGCTCCGTTGTAACCTGTGGATAAAACACGTTTATCCTTTACGATGACGGCTCCGACATGTCTTCTTATACAAGTGGATCTCGTGGAAACAAGTTTTGCCATTTCCATAAAATATTCATCGATTGAAGGTCTGTTCATCGGACATCCGATTATGCCCTCCGAATATATACCTATTCAGGATTGATTTCATATTTTAATTCAAATATTACACAATTCAAATTCGATAGGTTGAAAATAATTACAAATAATGAATTTTTTATAATATTTGATATTATTTTTATGAATTTTTGTTACACATGTTGTACTGTGCAACAAAAATATGCATAACCCCCCCACCCCTTCATTTCCGGTGGAACGGTTTTTCATTGATTGGGATTCTTATCAGCCGCTGACTATACCGACAATATACAATGCACCGACAAAGGCGATTATTCCCAATACACATGCCGCTATTATCAAAATTCCTTTTTTCATATTTTTCAGTTCCTGTAAGTCGTATAAAGAATATTTAATTATAAAATAACTCATTATCCGATCAATTCGTATGAAGCAATATTCGATGATTGAAAACTATTATATGCATTGAATATCTTCATAAGAAACTGCGGTGTTTCCTTTGAACGACAAAGAATCGATTTTCAAAGAATATATGGACAAAAGAGTTCCGTTGATCAAGAATAAAAAAATTCTTCAGTCTTCCTACATACCGGAACAGCTTCCTCACAGGGAAAAACAAATTAACGATATTGTGGAAATCGTAGCACCGTCGCTTATCAAAGACAAACCTTCAAACATACTGATAATAGGAAAAACGGGAACAGGGAAAACCGCCGTCGTAAAATATATCGGCAAAGAATTGAAAAAAGCCGACGAATACGAAGAAAACTGTTCTTTTGTTTATATCAACTGCGAAGTTGTGGATACGCCTTACGGAATTCTTTACAATATCGGAAATCAAATCATAAAAGACGAAACAAGAAGCATTCCTTTCACCGGTTGGAGTCTGGACAGAGTTTTTGGTGAATTGACAAAATACATCGATGATGAAAATAAAGTTTACATTATTGTATTGGATGAAATAGATCGTTCTTTCCAAAAAAACGGTGACGATATATTCTACTTTTTGACGACAATAAACGAATTGTTGGAAAAATCAAAAGTTTCTATCATAGGCATAAGTAATAATCCGAAATTCACTGATTTTTTAGATCCGAAAATCAAAAGCAGACTGGGAGAAGAAAAAATAATTTTTCCTCCTTACAATACTGTTCAATTGGAAGATATTCTGAAAGACAGATCTTTTGAAGCTTTCACCGAAGGAACTCTTTCTGAAGGTGTTATTTCATATTGCGCCGCATTATCCGCACAGGATATGGGCGATGCAAGAAGAGCTTTGGATCTCTTAAGAATTGCGGCCGATATCGCGGAAAGAAATAATGATAAAATAATTACCGAAGCTCATGTTAAATTTGCCAAAAATAAAATCGAACTCGATGCCGTTTCAGAAATTGTAAGAACCCTGACGCCTCAATCTAAAACAGTATTGATGAGTATAATAATCAATACGGAAAACAACAATCCTATAATGAATACCGGTGACGTTTTTACAACTTATAAACAGATTTCTGAAATTCTTGAATCATCGACGCTCACTCAGAGAAGAGTCGCAGGTCTTATTTCGGAATTGGATATGTTGGGTATAATTCACGCACGGGTGAAATCTTTCGGCCGTGCCGGAAGAACGAGAGAGATTGAGCTCAATACAAAAGATGTCATCGATATGTTAAAATCGGATGCTCTTTTCAAAAAACTGACAACATACAAAAACATCAAACAAACAACCCTGATGTGAAAAATCTTTCCAGTGGAAATGAAGGGGTGGGGGGGTTTAGTTTAACTGTACTCTATATTTTGATTAATACAGACTGAATTTTTTTTGTTAATGTCAATTTTCAGAGATAAATATTTTTTAATTTCTCTTTCTGCAATAATCATTTTTACTTTATTCTGGACGATGGATGACAACATTGCGGAAGATAACATCAAAGGAGTGGTTTTCGATATCAAAGAAAGCAAAAACGGTTTTGTTTTTTATTTGGAAACTTCCGACGGCAAATGTGAAAAATGCTTTTTCAAAGATCGTCCGGAGAATCTGAAAACCTATTCGGTAAAAGGAATTTATTCCGAAGATGAAAGTATATTTTTCATTGAAAAAATGATTCTTTTGGAACATCACTATAACCAATAAACACTCTTACGGTTTTTGTGTATGTTTCTTTTGACGATACGGATTCGAACAAAGGTCTTTGCACCACATATCTCGCAACCGAGATTATAAAAAACACAGATTTGGATTTAATAGGATATCCCAGACTGGTCCGTCTGAATCCTGCCGTGCCCTGGAAAACCAGAGGAAACGGATCTCTTTCATTAAAATTTGGAAAAGGTTCCGGAACAAAAACAAAAATCGGAGAAATTCAGGGCAAAGAAATATTCTGTTATTCTTCTTCAAAAAAAATTACAATAGATAAATCGGAATTAATGGAAAGTATTCTTCCCGTTGTTGAAAAAAACAGAAAACCGGATTCCGATTCCGGCGTGGTTATTTCCGAAAAAAAACCCTCGCCTTCGTTTTACTGGAAAGGTGTTCGTTCGATAGTTGAAAAAGAGGAAATTCTCAACGAACTGAACAGAATAAATGCGGTTTTTCATGAATTCGGAAACGGAAGAGGAATTATCGGATCTGCCTGCGGAATGGCTTGGAGACCTCAGGATAAAACATATGAAATAATCGCTTACCGTTCAAAAGAAAAATGGGGCACTGACAGAATTTTCGATAAAGAATCAGTCGGCAGAATGGATAAAATTTTTTCCTCCACTTTCAATAATTGGGATGAAAGAACAGGAAATCCGTCTATTTTTCCCGGAACTCCCTGTCCCGTGCTGTACGGTATCAGAGGCGATTCGGTCGAAGATCTTCCGAAAGCCTCGAATGCGGTCAATTCGGAACATCCGGACAGAAAATTGATTTTTCTTACAAATCAGGGAACAGATAATCATATCATAAGAAACTTTGAAAATATTCCTTTAAAATCTTATTATTTGGAAGGAACAGTGGATTCCGTCAAACGCATTCCCGGAGGACATCTTATTTTTGTTCTCAAAACTTCCCGGGGAAATATTGATTGCACTGTTTACGAACCCGCAAAAACATTCAGAAGCGCAATCAGCTGGTTAATTCCCGGGGATTGCGTAGGCGTCATGGGCGAATTGCGCGAATCTCCCCGTACTTTGAATGTTGAAAAACTGAAAGTAATATCTTTGATCAAAGAAATTAAAAAAATCTCCAATCCCGTCTGTGATTCCTGCGGAAAAACAATGGAATCCGTGGGCAAAAACAAAGGATACAGATGCAGAGACTGTAAAACAACATCTTCCGAAGCAATTTTTGAAGAAAAAATGAGATGGATTCTTCCCGGATGGTACGAACCTCCCTCATCGTCCAGAAGACATCTGTCAAAACCTCTGAAAAGAATGAATGAAGAGCAACCGTTGGATTTCGTCAATAGTCGAATATGAATGCCGACAATATTATATAGAGAAAATAAACACTATCACCAAATTCAACGAGGCCGTTAAAATGCAAGAAGCAGTAATTCTAAGTTCGGTAAGAACCCCTGTGGGTAAGTACGGACAAGCCCTGGCTAGCGTAAAAGCAACGGACCTGGGTGGGATCGTAATAAAAGAAGCGGTATCCAGAGCAGGTTTGGAGCCTAATGACATTCAGGAATGTATAATGGGAAATGTAATTTCCTCGGGACTGGGTCAAAACCCGGCAAGGCAGGCCGCAGTCGCGGCGGGTCTTCCGGTGGAAATAGGATCCTTCACGGTAAACGCTGTTTGCGGATCAGGATTAAAATCCGCTATGTTGGCCGCGGACGCCATCAGAGCGGAACAGTACGACGTTCTTGCCGTGGGCGGAATGGAAAACATGAGCGCCGTACCTTATCTGTTGACCGATGCAAGATGGGGACATAAAATGGGCGACAAGACTGTGGTGGATGCCATGGTTCATGACGGCCTTTGGGACATTTTCAACAATCAGCACATGGGTTTGACCGGAGAAATCGTTGCCGAGCGTTTCAACATTACCCGCGAAGACGCGGACAGATTGGCTTACGAAAGCAATATGAAAGCCGACAAAGCACAGAAAACCGGTAAATTCGACAAGGAAATAATTCCCGTTACCGTTAAAACAAGAAAAGGGGAAACCATATTTGACAAGGATGAAGGAATCAGACCCGAAACAACCATGGAAGTTCTTGCGAACCTGAGACCCGCCTTCAAGAAAGACGGTATTGTCACAGCCGGCAATTCTTCACAGCTCAGCGACGGTGCTTCCTCACTGATTGTAACCTCAAGAAAATGGGCCGAAGAACACGGACACAAGCCTATCGCTTCGATTGTCGCTTACGGCGAAACCGGAGTTCTTCCCGAACGGATTATGGAAGCTCCCATTTACACAACCAGAAGCGTGTTGAATAAAGCCGGAATGACAATCGACGACATCGATCTGTTCGAACACAACGAAGCCTTTGCCACAGCATCCTGCGCGGTAAAGAAGGAACTTCAGGTTCCGGACGACATATTCAACGTGAACGGCGGCGCGGTTGCAATCGGTCACCCCATAGGATGTTCGGGTGCCAGAGTAATGACGACCCTCCTTCATGCCCTGGAAGACAGGAACAAAGAAGTGGGTCTTAGCACACTCTGTCTGGGCGGCGGAAACGCCGTGACGATGATCGTGCGTCGTGAGTAAACATAATCAAAAAACTTTTTCTTCCAATCAAAAAGGGGGGCCGTCCCCCTTTAAGGAAGTATTTTTTTCATTTTATTTTTGATTTGAAGATATTGATTAGTGCGAGCTCTATTGATAATAAGAGGGTATAATAGGCAGAATATGTACTCAAACAGGTGGATGTAGGGATTAAGTATCCGGAAATACCGGATAGTTGAGATGATGGTAGGAAGATGGCAGAGGCAAATAAATTCCTATTAACTCTGGCTATATCCGTTCATGATGTTTACTGTAATAGACATTAAATCTACTATTGAATATTCAACAGTCGTCATATTTGTAAGGGGTAATAATTGTACTATGATAGAGATTGGCTCTCGGTTTCCATTGATATTACGTCGCTCTTATGCCATTGCTCCTTTTTTCGAGAACAACATATAAACCAACACCGGCGCACCGATAAGAGCAGTTATCGCTCCAACCGGCAACATTATCGGGGCTAAAATACTCTTTGCTATGATGTCTGCAATCAAAAGCAGCATTCCGCCAATAATCGCTGATGTAGGAACAAGCCAACGGGTATTGTTACCAATTATTTTTCTGCCGATCTGAGGCGACAGAATACAAATAAATCCGATGGGGCCCGCAAATGCGACAACTATTGCGGTTGCGACACAAGTCAATATTACCGTCACGCTTCTAAGACGATGCGTATTGATTCCAAGAGATTTAGCGGAATCATCGCCCATGCGCATTATATCCAGATTTTTTCCAATCAACATGCTGTATATGAAAATAATAAAAAATGCAAATATGACATAGGGAATCTGCCAGAGACAAATTGAAGAAAGGTCTCCTATTGACCATAAAACAACGTCTTGTACACTTGTGGAATCTCCAAAATACTGGGAGAGCATGTTCAATGCACTAAAGAGATAGGATATCGCAATACCTGTCAGAACCATTACAACAGGCGACATTTTTTTTACAACCACTGCGAATATCATGATGATTGCGGGGATCATAGAAAATATAAACGCATTAGTGATAAGACCGAAAGTACCGGAAACAATTGAGATTCCGAATATGTACAGCAGGTTTACACCGAATCCGGCGCCTGCCGAAATACCCAATGTATAAGGTGTAGCCAACGGATTTTTCAAAATTGATTGAATTAGACAACCGCCGATGGCCAACACCATACCGATGAATAATGCCCCGAGTACACGGGGCGCTCTGATTTCCATCACAACAAACACATATGTTTCATTGACCTCAAAAAATCCAGGGAATATTTGATTGAATAATATTTTGTATGCTTCTACAGCGGTCAAAGATGATGAACCTACGGTGAACGAATATCCTACCACAATGATAATCGCAATAGTGGAAAGAATCAAAAATGAAAATCTGCGCGATTTGATTTTCAATATTTTCTTTCTTTCTTCTTCAACCAGTTCATCATAATCATTCATAATATTACTGCAGTTAATTGGTGGGGGCCGAAGCCCCCTGTTTTATTCACTCGTAGAAATACCAGAAAACCCCATGTTTGCTGGAGTCGTAGTCATAGCCCATGATATCTACATATTCCTGCAATAATCCGTTGAGATAACCTTCTGAGTAAAGATCGGGGTACAGAATATGTCCAATCTGAGCAGCGAGTAAAATTCCGCCGGACCCACCATGCCATAATTCGTTACATGTGATGTATTTATTGGTATCTTCCATGTAATCAAATAGGACGTTATTGGCAAGTCCTTCCTGGAAAGCCACCAATTCTGAATTATTGTCAACAAGATATCCCTGTGCAGGAATGTAGGCCAACTCCTTTCCGTCTCCCTGATATTTTACAGTATGAACGAGAAGATAATCCGCTCTGACTTCTACTAGACTTTCTATACCTATTTTTCCGCTATCAATCAGAGAAGGAGCAATATCGTCAATCACTGCATGCCCACCCACAAGATTGAGAGCCTGATATCCAATGCTGCTCGTTCCGTTAATGGTTAGGACTTTATTTGCGGTATCATGCAGATATCCGCCGTACCAGAAGTACAAAACGGAAGGTTTGTCCGCTTCGGAGATAGTCTTGGTGTTATCGGTCATCAAATTCCAATTATCCACAATCCAGTTCACATATCTCTCCGCTGCGGCTGTATTGTTAAAAATATAACCCAAAAGAAGAGCGCCCTTGACACAACCCGAATTATACGGATTTATAAGATCAATATTTGTCAGATTCGGGCTGAAAACGTCTGCCTGGGACTTCTCTTTCTTTACATCCATGTTCATGTTCAGATGTGCAATCCACACGTCGGGTTCCAATACAGCAAGAGCTTCGTAATCCGGGGAATGCATATTATTCAGATTATAAACAGAACTGGAATCGTTCATGTTCATCAGGAAGTAATTCTTCATTTGATACGGAGCATTTCCTACGGAAACAATCTTATCCTGCACGCCCAGAAGAGACAGCATTTCGCATTCCGATGTGTACTCGCTGATAACATTATCGATATTCAATCTGCACGAAGACATGATGCCGTATCCATCAAGGAAATGAACTTTGTCCGCGGTACGGTCAATTAAAGAATTAACAAAATCAACATCTTCCGAAGTTATCTTACCATCACGGTTTGCATCGGCAACATAATATGACTTGCCGTTCGCATCGGTGGTTACCAACATATCAGACAATTCAATTTTACCGTCCAAATAATCCTGAATAATCCTCACGTCTTCTTTATCTATTCTTGAATTGCCGTCTGCATTGCCAAATATGTCCAAATGAACATCGTTGGCAACCAGATCTATTCATCGTCACTATCTTTGTTGTCTTTGAAGTATAGAATGCCTCCCGCTCCGGCCAAAACTATAATGGCAACAGCGGCGACTGCAATTATTTTTGCGTTCATGGGTTGGCATATACATCCAAATTATTAAATCATTCCTCAGAATATATATGTGGGTAATGACAGAATTTGAAAAGTTGTCCGTCGAAGATCTTGTATTTTATTACGAGGAATCCACATACATACTGGACAAAGTCGGATTGTCGATGGACAGGCCGGAGATTATAGGGATAATAGGACCCAACGGTTCAGGGAAAACAACACTGATCAAATGTATTAACAATATCCTGACACCCAAACAGGGCAAAATAATGCTGAATGAGTCAGACATAAAAAGCATGAGCATGAACGATGTTGCAAAAAGATTGGCGTATGTGCCTCAAAATACTGAAAGAGACATGAATTCTCCAAACGTGTACGAAGTAGTCCTGATGGGAAGAAAACCTCACACAACATGGCAATATACAGAAAGCGACGATCGGGTTGTGTGGACAATAATGAAAGAAATGTCCGTAGCCCATTTAGCTTCACACAGATTCGATGAATTGAGCAGCGGACAATTGCAACGTGTACTGATATCCAGAGCCATTGCCCAGGAAGCAAAAATATTCTTATTGGATGAGCCCACAAGTAATCTTGATGTGAAATATCAAATAGAAGTCATGGAAACTATACGCGATATTGTTAAACAAAAAAACGTCGGTGCATGTATCATCATTCACGATCTTGATTTGGCATATCGTTTTTGCGATCGTGTTGTAATGATGAATGATAAAAAAATCAAATTTTCCGGTACCCCGGAAGAAATAATGACACCAGAAAATATCGAGGAGATATTTGGAGTAAAATCAGTAATATGTGAAATTGAAGGCAACAATCACGTTGTAATAACCTGAAAAATTAAATAAAATCATATTGCGAGTTATCCATCGATTGCAATATCCGAGGAGATTATTCTGTCGATATGATAGTGTCGATTAAATTTTATCATCTACGCTTGTTTTTCTACTGATTATTTTAATCCTATTTTTAAGAAAAACAATCAAAGAACAATGATATCATTGATGTCTTTATTCAATGAGGTTTAAGAGAGTAATATCGACGATTTAAGCAATAATGTTTTATGAAGCCGGACGCCGTTCTAAGAAGGAACTTCAGGTTCCTGACGACATTGTATGATAAATACAAATAATTACAAATTCTTTAGATTGGTACCTTTGAATTATTTTAAGCTTTGTT